>JAQGJF010000296.1 GCA_028290765.1 Tardiphaga sp. | reverse complement strand
GTAGCGGCAGTGCCCAAAGAACATGTTCTCGCCGCGCGCGACGTCCTGCGGTGGCCCGATTTACGCGATGAGACAATCTACGTGCAGGAATGGCCCCAGAGCCACGCCATGCGCGAGTTCTACGCCTCGATGATCGGGATAGGCGTGCCCTTCCAGGCTCAGCCGGCTGGCAAACAGACGGTATTCAGCCTTGTCGCCGCGGGGTTCGGCGTCACGCTCGCGCAACAGAGCCAGGCGGAAGTCAGCTTTCCTGGCGTGGTGTTCAGAGTCGTCGATGAGCCGAACGCACGGGTTGAATTCAGCCTGGCTTGGCCGCGTGAGGCCGAGGGTGCTTTGATCGGCCGGTTCCTCACCTCGATGCGGGCGGGCGCATCGGAGGCCGGAGCGGTTGTCTAACATATCGGCGTCAGGTCGGGTCCCGGATGGCGCGACGGCCGCGCGTTCAAGCTGCTGCCGGGCATGAGCTACCAGGTGTCGGACCACGGCGACGCCGCGCACCGCTCGTCGACGACGATCGGCGCGAAGATTTTCATCGTGGATTGAAGGCGGTCCTCAGCAATCACCGTCATTCCGGGGCGCGCCCTTGCGCGAGCCCGGAATCCATAACCACCGCGGGGGTTATGGATTCCGGGCCTGCGCTCCAGTCGGCTGTCGCCGACCGAAGCACATCCCGGAATGACGGCCTTACTGGTTGCCGCGCTTCAGCACCGAGACGAAAAACCCATCCGTTCCGGTGCGGCGCGGGGTCATCAGCAGCCCTTCGGCCGATTGCAGCGTGGCGGCGGCAAAATCCTCCGCCTTGTCCCACAGCACGCCCATGACCTGCTCCGGCGGCACCACCGCGAATTCCGGATGGCGCGCGGTGAAGGCGCGGATCTGCTCGTTGTTTTCCTGCGGCAGCACCGAGCAGGTGATATAGGCGATGCGCCCGCCGGGCTTGACGACGTCGGCGCCGCGGTCGAGCACCGCGACCTGGTCCTTCAGCCGCACTTCCAGCGCGCCGGGGCGCATCCGCCATTTGGCGTCGGGATTGCGCCGCCAGGTGCCTGTGCCGGTACAGGGCGCGTCGATCAGCACCAGGTCGGCGCCGTGGATGTCGCTCAGCGTGTCGTTCGGGCCCTTCGGGGTGCGGACGTCGCAATTATGCACCCCGGCGCGCGACAGCCGCTCATAGATCGGCGCCAGCTGCCGCTTGTCGTGATCCGTGGCAATCAGCCGGCCCTTGCCCTGCATCATCGCCGCCAGCGCCAGCGTCTTGCCGCCGGCCCCGGCGCACAGGTCGATCACCTGCTCGCCGGGCTTGGCGCCGGAGAGCAGCGCCGCCAGCTGCGAGCCTTCGTCCTGCACCTCGATCGCGCCCTTGATGAAATCCTCCTCGGCATGAATGCCGGGATTGCGCGCATCGGCACCGAGATCGATCCGCATCCCGATCGGTGACCACGGCGTCGCGATGGTGCCGAGATGCGCCGTCGATCCCAGCACCTTCTCGCGCTTGGCCTTCAGGGTGTTGACCCGCAGGTCGAGCGGCGCCCGGCTCGCCATCGCGGTCGCTTCCGCGACGCGCTCGTCGCCGAACACCTGCGCCAGATAGCCGTCGAGCCACTCCGGATAATCGCCGGCGACCGGCGCCGGCGCATCCTCGAGCGTCCGCGACACCAGCGCAGCGTGTTCGCCATCGCTGAGCGGGTCGGGCGCGAACCGCCCGCCGTCGCACAGCGCGGCGATGGTATCGACGTCGAGGCCGCGCTCGAGTTTCAGCATGCCCAGCACCCGGGCGCGGGGCGTATCATTGTCCATGATCCAGGCGCTGGAGGCGCGCCGGCGCAGCACGTCCCAGATCAGGCCCGAAATCGCGGCGCGGTCGCCGGAGCCGGCATAGCGGTGCGCCGTGCCCCATTCCTTCAGCGCCTTGGCCGCGGGAATGCGGTCCTTGTCGATCGCATCGATCAGTTCGATCGCGGCGGACAGCCGGGCAGCAGGAGTCATGAGAATTCTTTCGAAAGTTTGTCGGCGCGGAGAAGGCGGATGCGGGGCTGCGCCGTCAGATCTGGAACAGGATACGCAAGGCGAAATACAGCCACATCGCGAACAGCACCAGTGCGCCCGAGTAATAAGCCAGTGAACGGGTTTTGCCATCGCTCGAGGCGACGAAGACCCCGGCGTGGAATAGCCGCGTCACCACAAACACCCACGACAGCGCCACGATCACCAGATCGGCGTGACGGAGCGGCAGCGCGATCGCAATTAGCACATAAAACAGCATCGCCAGTTGAAGCGGATCGGACAGCGCCTCGCCCGCGTCAGCCGCGTTGGCGCGGTTCGTTAGCGGACCGCGGCGTCCGGCGCCGGTCCAAAAGAAAAACACAAAAGTCAGGGCCACCAGGACAAAGACCGGCAACAAGACCATCGGGACTGACATGGGGTTCTCCAGGGGTTCCGTCCGTTTGGGGCGGTACAGCCCCGCTATAACGGCCACGCCGGGCAATGACAATGAATCCGCCCCTCCCCGAGCCTTCCTTGAACCTTCCCCGGCGCTGCGCCGACCAACCTGCGACAGGTTCCATTCCGATGACGGGACGGAGGCCTTTCCAGGTGCCGCGATGACCGACGCTTTTTCCAACTTGCTCACAGGCCTGACGGCGCTCGGCGGCTGGGCCAGCGCCTTGCCGGCCAGCCTGGAAGATCGGCTCGGCCTCCTGGCCCCCGTCGTTGCCGGCGCCGCGGCGGCCCTGGCGGTTGCCATCGCGATGGCGGTCTATTTTCGCGGCGGATACCGCTCATCCCGTGACATCCTGCGGCACGGCTTCGCCACCGTCGTCGTTATCGGCCTGCTCGCCTTCGCGGCCTACGACATGCGGCACGCGGCGTTCGATTTTCTCGGCATCAACCCCTCCAAGCCGGCG
>JAQGJF010000271.1 GCA_028290765.1 Tardiphaga sp. | reverse complement strand
GGGGCCTTCGATAGCTGTGCCCCGAGAAAGGAAAGCGCCATCCGCGTTCGAATCCCCCTCGCGGCGGAGTTAAACCGGGTTCCGACGAAACATTCTTCCCAAGCCGGCGAAGCCATTTTGTCCGGGTGTGAAGACGTCCTGAAACGAAGACCGGCTATCAAGGACCTCGGTCAAACGATGAGGTTCGGTCATGTTGGCATTCATCATCAGCTTGTTTTACCGCCAGTTTTGCAAAAGCTCTTTGACCGGCATGCGGTGGAACGGCCCGACCAAGGCCCTGTGATGTGCGGGACCAAAGCGCGGGCGCCCTGCTTGGGCGTCTCGCGCACAAGGAAGGGTGGTTCGCGATAATCCCTTTCGCTTCCGCAGATCCACTGACCGCAAAGCGATCCGGGCTATCAACCGAACTACTTCGCGAGCAGACCGGTCAATTCTTCGGTCGCGCTTAGACAGCGAAGTTCGTCGATTTGCCGCGATACCAACAGCGCGCTCGCCTTCAATATTTCAATCTTCGGACCGTCGGGATGCAACTTTTCAAGGTCGCCAATTCGCTGGTTGAATGCGGCCAACTCCAGGTAAAGCAACTCGATTTCTGCATTCTCTTTATCCGCCCCGGCCGGGTTCCACGTCCTTTGTGGTTTCATAATGCATCCCCTATTGCAGTCACGCCTACGTGAACGAGTTTTGTGGCGATAAAGGGAACTGGCCGAGTCGAGCATGAGGCCGTGCGACGACTTGTTTTGGCCGACGAAACTCAGATTGAGGCGCGCCCCAAGAGAATCAACCACTTACCAGGCTGCACAGTTGCTCAAAATCAACAGTCGGATTCCGATTTTCGATGGCCGCCGGAATCCTTTTGACTGTGTAACGTGACGTGTCGTTCTGTTCGAGCAAGGGCGCGTAATGACCGAGCAGTAGGCGCACCATGCGTAATCATGATTTCGTCTCCGATGGATTCCTCGCGGTAGCCACAGCAAGCCTTGTGTTGCTTTACTCGGGCCTGGTCGCTTTCGCACTGAGCTGATCCGTTACTGAGCTGATCCGTCACTGAGCTGATCCGTCGCGGCGCCTCACCTCTCGGTGAATCCGGTCATTGCACCCGCGCGAAGGTTTCGAGTGTGTCGGCGAGCTGATCGATCCGCGACGAATCCCGCACCACGCGCAGCCGCCGCGCCAGATCGGTGAGGACGCCGCGCAGATCGCAATGCTGCGCGACCAGCCACTTCAGGTTCGGCAACTGGAATTCGAGATCGATCGCTTCACCGAGACGATTGCTGTAGGAAGGGTCGATTTTGACCGCGCTCCTGCGCAGCGCGGCGTCATAGGCTTGGCACAGGGCCGGCGTCGCCTCGATATCGAGTTGCCACAATTCGCGCAGGTCGACCAGCCGGTCCCGCTCCTGCAGCAGCGCCGTGGCATCGGCCTGCCGACTCCTGGCGTGACGGGCGCCTTCCATGGCCAGGTGGGCGCGGGCATCGCTGCCGTTGAGATATTCCAGATAATCGCGCAGCGGCGAGTCGGGGCCAAGAGCCGCGAATTTAGCTTCGTCGGCCGCACGATTTTCCGCCGAGACCTTTTCCTGCTCGGCCTGCATCTTGTCGTAAGAAGCCTGCAACGCAGCCTGCCGCGCCGGTGCGACAAGTTCATCCAGGCGCGACGCCCAGATCGAGGCTGCGATCAGAGCGAGGAGTGCGCCACCGGCAAGCGCGCTGCTGAAGCGTTCCGGCACCGCCTCGGCCAGCGCGGCAATCCGGATCGATAGCGCGTAAACCACGATCACCGGCGGGACCAGCGCCGGAACGATGAACGCCCAGCCGCCATGGGCGGCATAAAGGCTGGTCGCGGTGAAACACCCATAGCCGGACAGCGGCACCAGCGCGAGCGCGCCGGTCACCGACCAGTCCGGCATCCTGCCGTTCTTGTACGCGACCAGCATCAGCCCGGCGAGCACGATCCACAGCGTGATGCCGAACAGCGCAACGATCGCATCGTTCAAGCCATTCCCAGCCGCATCGCTGTGCCCGGAATCGCGAAGAGCGGCCAATTGCAGGGCGTAGAGCAGGCCCGCCAACAACGCCAGCGCCACCGCGCCGATGGGTGGCGAGCGCGATGGCCGCCCAGCCGGATGCAGCTCATTCATGACGACCAGCCTTGGCGCGCCTGCGCTCGCGGCCAGGTTAGGATCAGAGTTGGCAGATGTCCATGAAGCCTCGTCCGAGATGGATCATCGGCGTCGGTGTGCGAGGCCGGGGCATGTCTGGTCAGGACCATCGCGGAAATGCGATTGTCCGGTTTTGCTGTTGAGGGCACCTGTTTGGAGCGATCGACTTTCGTCAGTGGGCCGCCCCGCGGGGCGAGACGGAGCGCTCGATCATCTTCCAGACCCAGTCCTGCCAGCCGGCGAGTTCATCGGCGGCCATCAGATCGTGGCCGAGAAACGCCGTTAGCGTCCAGCGATTCGAGACGTAGAAATAATTTAGCGACATGATCGCGATGTAGAGTTGCCGCGACTCGACATCATCGCGAAACACGCCCTCCGCAATCCCGCGGCTGACGATCTTCTCGACAAGTTCCAGCGCCGGCGACGACAGCCGCTTGAGGCTTTTGGCCTTCGAGACGTGGCGGCCGCGGTGGAGGTTCTCGTTGTTAAGCACGGTGATCATCTCGGGATGATCGACGTAGTGCTGCATGGTGAAGCGGGCGAGGCGGCGCAGCGCATCCATCGGATCGGTCAGATCCAGCGCCAGCTCACGTTCGGCATCGGTCATGTTGCGGTACAGCGTCTCCAGCACGGCGATGTACAGCTTCTCCTTGCTGCCGAAATAGTAATAGATCATCCGATCGTTGGAACGCGCCAGCTTCGAGATCGTCGCGATCCGTGCGCCGCTCAGGCCGCGCTCGGCGAAAATCCGGATCGCCGCGTCGAGAATGTTCTTCCGGATGATGCCGCCGTCGACGAGTTTCGGCCGACCGCGCCGCGCGCGCTTTTTGGGCACGGCTGCCTTGCTTGCCGGCATCGGCCAGGCCGGCCGGCCTCCCGACTTGGCCTCAGCCGCTGCACCGCGGCGAGTCACGACAGCCGCGGCAACGGCGGGTTTTTCGGCCATTTCAGCGATTCCCTTGCTTCCCGATCGCTTCCTCTATGCGCTGCCGCAACGCCTGCCACAAGCCTGCACGGTTTCGAACAATTATTGAGCTGGACGGCCAACCGGCAACGGTTCTATATTTGTTAAGTGTTCACTTCAATAAATAGGAAAGCCCCCCTTTAACCGATCCTGGAGCAATGGCGATGCTTGAACGAGACCAGACCCTGCCCGCCCCCCAGCCCAACGCCTATGTCCGCGACACCTGGTATCCCGCAACCTGGTCGCGCGACGTGACGGACAAACCAATACAGCGTCGCATTCTCGGCGAACTCGTTGCCCTGTACCGCGCCGAAGACGGCGAGATTCACGCGCTGGAGGATGCCTGTCCGCACCGGCTTGCGCCGCTGTCGATGGGCCGGGTCAGGGGCTCGGCGCTCGAATGCGGCTATCACGGGCTGACTTTCGACGGCGCGACCGGCCGCTGCGTCCGTATTCCCGGGCAAAAGTCGATTCCGGCCAATGCAAAGGTGCGCAGCTTTCCTGTCTTCGAGAAAATGGGCCTGATCTGGATCTGGATGGGCAACCCGGCGCTGGCTGATCCGGCCAAAATCTACGATCTGGCGCAATTCTCCGATCCGGCCTGGAACGCCGTCGAGGGCGACGCGCTTCACATCGGCTGCAACTATCTCAACCTGGCCGACAATTTGTGCGACCCCGCCCATGTCAGCTTCGTGCATCTCTCGACGCTTGGCAGTTCCGCCGGCGAGGAAATTCCTGTCGAGACCGAGCAGCGCCGCGACGATTACCTGGTGACGTGGCGCTGGATCATCGATGCACCGGCGATTCCGCTGTTTCAGAAATTTGGCAACTTCACCGGCCATGTCGATCGCTGGCATTATTATCATTACCATGCGCCCAGTATCGCGGTGATCGACTTCGGCAGCGCGGCCACCGGCACGGGGGCGCCGGAGGGCAAGCGCGACGACTGCATCCAGATCTTCGCCTGCCACTTCATCACGCCGGTCGACGAGAACAACTGCATCGACCACTGGCTGTACGTGAAAAATTTCCAGGCAGATGACGACACTAATCGTCGTCTGTCCGACCAGTTTCGCATCGCCTTCAACGAGGACAAGGAAATTCTCGAGGCGATTCATCAGAACGAGCGCGAGCCGCGCACGCGACGTCAGCTGCGGATCGCGATCGACGGCGCACCGATCCGCATGCGCCGGATGGTCGACCGGATAATCAAACAAGAAAAGGCTGAACCGATGGCGGCGATCGCCTGATCGAAACACGCTTGACCGAAACACGCTTGCATCAAACGCGCCATGCGCGCCGCACACTAACGCAAGGAGACGGGAATGACCTTTTCGACGAAAACGTTGCTGACGCTCCTATTGCTGAATTTGGCAGGTACCGCGGTGAATGCGGAAGACGTCATCAAGATTGGCGACGTCAACAGCTACAAGGCGATGGTTGCCAACACGCAGCCGTATCGCAACGGCCTCGATCTGGCTATCGCGGAGGCCAATGCCGCCGGCGGCGTTATCGGCAAGCAGCTCGAGGTGATCTATCGTGACGACGGCGCCAATCCCAGCGACGCAGTGCGTGCAGCAGACGAGTTGATCCTGCGCGAAAAGATCGACATCCTGACCGGCACGATCCTAAGCCATGTCGGGCTCGCCGTCGCCGACTTCGCCAAGCAGCGCAAGATATTCTTTCTCGCTTCGGCACCACTGACGGACAAGCTGATCTGGGAAAACGGCAACCGATACACTTATCGGCTGCGCCCTTCGACCTACACCCACGCTGCCGCGCTGGTGCCGGAAGCCGTCAAGCTGAAGAAGAAGCGCTGGGCGCTGGTCTATCCGAATTATGAATATGGCCAGTCGGCGGTCGCGACATTCAAGACGCTGCTGAAGCAACAACAGCCCGATGTCGAATTCGTCGCGGATATTGCGCCTCCGCTCGGCAAGATCGAAGCCGGATCGATCGCCCAGGCGCTCGACGATGCCAAACCCGATGCGATTTTCAATGTGCTGTTCGGGCCCGATCTCGCAAAATTCGTTCGAGAGGCCAACAGCCGCGGCGTTTTCGAAAAGCGCGACGTCGTCAGCCTGCTCACGGGCGAGCCAGAATATCTTGATCCGCTGAAGGACGACGCGCCCAAAAATTGGATCGTCACGGGCTACCCCTGGTACTTGATCAAGACGCCCGCGCACGAAGCGTTCCTGCGGGATTATCAGACCAAATTCAAAAGCTATCCGCGAATGGCTTCACTGGTCGGATATGCCACCGGCAAGGCGCTGATCGCCGGTATAGCCAAGGCCGGATCGACCGACAGCGAAAAGCTGATCACAGCCTTCGCCGACCTGACCTTCGACAGCACCGCTGGACCAGTCACGTTTCGCGGCATCGACCATCAGGCGACGCTCGGACTTTATGTCGGCCATACCGGGATCGAAGACGGCAAGGGCGTCATGACGGACTACGTCTACAAGGACGGCAGTTCGTTCCAGCCATCCGACGCCGAAGTCCGTAAATGGCGGCCGCTGGATTAAGCTCTGCCAGCGATGGTGATCAAAAGCTGATCTATCGCCGGGGTTGGCTGAAGGAGGCATCTACGCGGTACTGGGGCCCTGTGCTGTCGGGGCCGCATCGAGGAATGCCGATTGTCCGGCTTTGCCGTTGAGGGCACCGGTTTGGACATGATTCAAACGCCCAAATCCGGACATCGCCCCTGCAATGGCAGCCCTTGTCGAGATGCAGGAAAAAAGCCATGCCCTTTCGGATGGGAATTTGGATAATTCCGATACAGACCCTTCTGACCCAGGCTGACCACCCCTCATGCAGCTTCCTCGCACTTCGCCGATCGTCTGGCTGGTGGCCGGCGCCTTTTTCATGGAGAATCTCGACGCCACCGTGGTGGTGACCGCGGTGCCGGAAATGGCGCGGAGTTTCGGCGTCGATCCGGTCGACATCAATATCGGCATCACCGCCTATGTGCTGACGCTGGCGGTGCTGATCCCGATCAGCGGCTGGATGACCGACCGCTTCGGCGCGCGGACGATCTTCGGCTCCGCCATTGCCATCTTCACCATCGGCTCGGCGCTGTGCGGCTTCAGTACCAGCCTCACCGCCTATACGCTGGCGAGAATTCTTCAGGGCGTCGGCGGCGCGATGATGGTGCCGGTCGGGCGGCTGGTGGTGCTGCGCGCCACGGAAAAGCACCATCTGATCAGCGCGATCGCCACCATCACCTGGCCGGGCCTCGCCGCGCCGGTGCTCGGGCCGCCGCTCGGCGGCTTCATCACCTATTATTTCTCCTGGCAGTGGATCTTCTTCCTCAACATCCCGCTCGGCCTGATCGCCCTGCCCATCGCGCTGCGGCTGGTGCCGCCCGGCCGCACCGAGACCGGCAAGCCGTTCGATGGGATCGGCTTCCTGTTGACCGGTGCCGCCTGCGTATCGACGATCTATTCGATCGAGGTCCTGAGCCGTGGCGCCGCGGCCTGGCACGCGGCACTGCCGTGGGTGGTCGCGGCGCTGATCTTCGCACCGGCCGCCATCGTCCATGCCCGGCGCCATGCCCATCCGATGCTCGACTTCTGGGGGATGCGGTTCCGCAGCTTTGCGGTTTCGATCGCCGGCGGATCGCTGTTTCGCGTTTCCAACGGTGCCTTGCCGTTCATCCTGCCGCTATTGTTTCAGCTCCAGTTCCAGCTCAATCCCGTCGAGTCCGGATCGCTGGTGCTGGCGGTGTTTGCCGGCAATTTGTTGATGAAGCTCGGCACCACGGCGGTACTGCGCCGCTTCACCTTCAAGACAACCATGATCGTCAACGGCATCCTCAACGCCGCCGGCATCATGGGCTGCGCGTTGCTGACGCCCAACACGCCGGTCATGCTCACCGCCGCCCTGCTGTTCTTCAGCGGCATGACGCGATCGATGCAGTTCACCACCATCAGCACGCTGGCCTTCGCCGACATTCCACCGGACCGGATGAGCGCCGCCAACAGCCTCACCAGCATCGTGCTGCAGGCCACCATGGGCATGGGGATCGCGTTCGGCGCCGCACTGCTGCGCGTCGGCGGCCTGGTGCATCAGGATCCGCCGGGCTCCTTCTCCCTGTTTGCGTTCCAGATGACGTTCGTCGTGATCGGTGTCCTGACGCTGTTCTCGGTGCTGGATGTGCTGAAGCTGCCGTCTGACGCCGGCAATAACATCCGGCTTCGCAAGCTTGCACCGCAGCAGGCCGCCGAGCCGAAAGCGGCGGAATAATCACCATGCGCTCCGCCGGGAAAATTCATATAGTCCATCCGTGTGGGCGGCCCGCCGTTCGCTGATCGGAAGGAAAGGATTTTTCGTTGCAAGCTGTCGCCTGGATCGCGCTGGACTGGGGCACCTCCAACCTGCGGGCCTGGGGGATCGGCCCCAACGGCCAAGTCGTCGCGGAAGCCTCCTCCGACAATGGCATGGGCAAGCTCGACCGTGCCGGTTTCGAGCCGGCGCTGCTCGACCTGGTCGGCGCGTGGCTGCCCCCGGATCGCAAGACCATCGTCATGGCGTGCGGCATGGTCGGCGCGCGGCAGGGCTGGGTCGAGGCGCCTTACCGGCAGGCGCCGTGCCGGCCGGTTTTTTCCGACGCGATCGCCAGCCCCGTGACGCGCGATCCGCGGCTATCCGTCAAAGTGTTGCCGGGGATCAAGCAGATCGAGCCCAGCCCGGACGTAATGCGCGGCGAGGAGACCCAGATTGCAGGCCTTCTGGCGGACGATCCGGGATTCGAGGGAACGCTCTGCCTGCCGGGTACGCACACCAAATGGGTGCGGATCTCCGGGGGCGAAATCGTCCACTTCAAGACCTTCATGACCGGCGAGCTGTTCAACCTCCTGGCCACGCAGTCGGTGCTTCGCCACAGCCTGAGTGACGCAGAACTGGACGAGGCCGAGTTCGCCAGAGTCGTCCAGTCGATGGACTCGGAATCCAACACGTTCGCCGAACGGCTGTTCGGCATTCGCGCGCAAGGACTCGTCGCCAGCCTTGACCCGGCAATGGCCAAGGCGCGCTTGTCCGGAACGCTGATCGGTACTGAATTGGCGGCGGCGCGAAACTACTGGCAGGACCAGACGGTCCTGATCGTCGGCAACGGCCCGCAGGCGGAAACCTATGCCGATGGCCTTCGCGCGCTCGGCCAGGCGCCGCGCATGACCGACGCCACCCATGTTACACTGACCGGGCTGAAAGCGGCCTACCACCATATTGCGAAGGATTCAGCATGAACCGCAACCTCATCGCCATCCTGCGTGGCATCAGCCCCGACGAAGCCGAGCCGGTGTGCGAAGCCCTGATCGAGGCCGGACTGACCACGATCGAGATTCCGCTGAACTCGCCGCAGCCGCTCAAAAGCATCGGCCTGCTCGCCAAAAAATTCGGATCGGCGGCGACGATCGGCGCGGGCACCGTGCTGACCGCGCAGCAGGTGCGCGACGTCGCCGATGCCGGCGGCAAAATCATCGTCTCCCCGAGCTTCGATGCCGAAGTCGTCACGGAGACCAAGCTGCAGAAGCTGGCCTCGTGGCCCGGCGTGCTGACGCCGTCGGAGTGCTTTGCCGCGCTGAAAGCCGGCGCCGACGGATTGAAGATCTTCCCGTGCTCGGTGATCGGACCGGAAGGCATCAAGGCGATGCGCGCGGTGCTGCCGCCGGATACCCAGGTCTATGCGGTGGGCGGCGCCGGTCCTTCGAATTTCGCCATTTGGCTGGCCGCCGGGGTCAACGGTTTTGGCATCGGCACCGCGCTCTATCAGCCGGGCCGTTCGGTGGCGCAGTTGCGGCAGGCCGCGCGCGACATCGTCCAGGCCTATGACGCCGCCAACCGCGCCAGCGCGGCGTAATCATCGCGACAGCGGTCTTTCCGCGAACCACCGGATTAATGTGATGCCAACTCGCATGCTGGAAGGTCAGGTCGCGCTCGTCACCGGTGCGGGCCGCGGGCTCGGACGCGCCTTTGCCGAGAAACTCGCGGCGCTGGGCGCTGATATCGCGGTGCATGGCATGCGCGAGCACGGCCCTTCCGAATTCGGCGGCATTCAGACGCTGACCGACGTCGCGGGCGCAATTGCGGAGGCGCATGGCGTTCGCACGCTGAAAATTCTCGGCGATCTCACCCGCAGCGAGGATATCGAGCGCGTCGTACAGACCA
>JAQGJF010000254.1 GCA_028290765.1 Tardiphaga sp. | reverse complement strand
CGTGCGGTTGATCGCGGCTTCGGTGGTCTGGTCGAGCGCCGAGGTCGCCTCGTCCAGCAACAGCACCGACGGATCGCGGACGATGGCGCGGGCGATCGCGATGCGCTGGCGCTGCCCGCCCGACAGCGTGTCGCCGCGCTCGCCGACCGAGGTGTCGTATTTCTGCGGCAGGCTCATGATGTAGCGGTGGATCTCCGCTTTGCGCGCCGCCTGCTCGACCTCTTCGTCGGTGGCGCCTTCCTTACCGAGCCGGATGTTCTCCCGGATCGACATGTTGAACAGCATGTTTTCCTGGAACACCACCGCCATGCTCCTGCGCAGCGATTCGCGCGTCACCTTGCGGATATCGACACCGTCGACGGTCACCCTGCCCTCGTCCGGCGTATAGAGCCGAAGAATGAGATTGAGCAGCGTGCTCTTGCCGGATCCGCTGGGCCCGACGATGGCAATGCTTTTACCGACATTGAGCTTCAGGCTCAGATTGTCGAGCACCGGGGTCTCGCTGCCCTCATACTGGAAGGTGACGCGATCGAAGGTGATGTCGTTGGTGATGCGCGGCAGATCGGGCGCGCCCGGACGATCGGCACCACGCGTGGGCTCATCCAGCAGTTCCTGAATGTGACGCACCGCCGCCGCCGACTGGATCGACACCGGAATAAAATGCATGATGTGGGCGATGTTGTAGGACACCTCCCAGAACGCGCTCTCGAAGGTCACGAAAGTGCCGATGGTGATCTGGCCCTTGGTGGCGAGATAGGCGCCGATCGCCAGCACCACGAGATGCAGCAGCAGCACGGAAATGGTGACGGTGCGCTCCACCATGGTCGACAGGAACGTCGCCGCGGCGATCTTGCGGCGCGCGTCGTCGTTGCGCAGCCGGAACCAGCCCAGCGTGCGGCGCTGCAGGCTGAAGGCCTTGACCACCGCCTGCGCCGCGACGTTCTCCTGAACCATACCGAGCAGCGACGATTCGTTCTGCTTCTGCTCGTAATTGGCCTGCACCGCCTTCGGGGTCAGGATGCGCGGCCCGATCAGCGTGATCGGGAACACCAATAGCGCCACCGCGGCCAGTTGCCAGTTCAGGAACAGCATCAGGATGATGCCGGCGATCAGTTCCAGGAACGGCAGCGCGGCGCTGTTGGCAAACCCCTTGATCGATCCTTCGAGGGCCGAAAGGTCGATGGAAAACCGCGACAGGATCTCGCCGCGCTTGGTGCGGGCGAAATAGCCCGAAGGCAGGTCCTGGACATGCTCGAAAATGCGCTCCCGGACGTCCGATATCAGCGACGCCGCGAGCTTGGCGTCCCATCGCTCATACCAGACCGCGACGATGGAGGTGAAGATGCCCGCCACCGCCAGCACCGACAGGATCGTGACCAGCGCTTCGAAATCCTCCTCGCCCAGCGCGTCATCGATCAGGTATTTCAGGCTGAGCGGCATGAAAACGTTGAACAGCGTCTCGATCACCACACCGAGGCTGACGAACACCAGCATTTTCTTGTAGTTCTTCAGGAATGGGCGAACGAAGCCGTAGATCGTGGCCAGCGCGCCGGCGGCCTCGCGCGCGGTGAAGACGACGAGGTCCTCGTCTTCATCATCGTCGTCGATTTCCAGTTCGTCGTCTTCGTCGTCCTCGTCTTCGTCATCCACCGGGTGCGCCGCGGCCAGCTTGCCCGCAGCCACCGGTTTGATGACGACAGGTTTGGTGGCCGAAACCGCACCGAGGTTTGCGGGAATTGCCAGTTTTTCGTCGAGCGGCGATGCGGGGTCGGCAGCCGGCTTGTCGTCTCCGGAAGGTGGCTTAGGGGGCTTGGACGCCATGAATCGAACCGTTGCTGCACGGCCAGCATGACCGCAAACCCGACGACGATGGCCGGGCCGAAGCGTAAACTTCGGCCTGGGGCGCCGCCCGGATGATCCCGGATCGGAATCGGCCAGAGTGAAAACCGGTTTTGCGCCAGAAGCAACCCGCCGATTGCTTGCCGATTGCTTTATGACAGATTCCCGCCGCGCTGCGCCGCGGAATCAGGAAGCAAGCTCAGTCGTCGGCTTCAACCTTGTCGAAGAACGAATAGCGCAGGCTATCGGAGTCCGCGTACCAGTGGCCCGGCCCCTTATTGGCGGCCAGGGTCGTCACCCACAGCGCATCGGTGGTGTCGCGGCGGTGCATCGACAGGTCGAAACCGTTGCCGAAGAACAATTCCGACCATTCCCACCAAGTGCCGAGCTTGCGGACGCCACGCAACAGGTCGTAACGGTCGATCACCGCCGGCGCCATGTCGGAGGTCACCGAGCCGAATATCAGACCGGTTGCAATGACGCGGTTCAACTCGCGGATCGCCTTGACCACCTGCTTTTCCGGGACATGGCACAGGCTGGTCTCGAACACGAAGTCGAACTGCCCATCCTTGAACGGCAAATCGACGATCGAGCCGAGCTTGTTGAATTTCTGCAGCGCCTTCGGGGTTCTGGCGTGGATCGCACGGTTGTTCTCGATGCCCCAGGCATCGATTCCGCGCTCCCGCAATGCACCTACCAGTTCGCCGCTGGCGGAGCCGGCGACCAGAAGCTTGTAGCCCTTGGCCCTGTTCCAGACGATCTTGATCAGATCGGTCAGATAGGCCGGATCGGTGAATTGCTTCCAGGCCTCGCTGTAGGGGCCGAGGCCACGATAATTCCGGAAATAGTCGCCATCGATCTTGTCGGAAACCGGCGGGCCGCCATTTCCCCGCGTCCGGCGCAGCTTCATCATCTCGGTGACAATGATGTCGGTGGCGGCATCGGAGGAATCGAGCAGGCCGTTAAGGGTCGAATCGAACAGATAATCGCCGACCACGACCAGGCCGGGATGTTCCTTCGGATCCGGCCGATGGTTGGTCATCACGTCGCGCGCCGGCAGGCCGCCCGGGATCGCGTTCACCGACGACAGCCAGCGATGGGTCTTGCCCTCGACGAAATGGGCGCGGGCATCGCCCAGCGATTTCGGCAGCGACTTGAGCGCGGCGTCGATCAGTTCCTGGTCGCTGAGGTTGGCGAACGCCAGCGCATCCGAGCCCGGGATCAGCCAGTTCAACACGCCATGCTTGCCGACGTCGTGACGCGCGCCCTCATTGTAGACGCAGCAGCCGCCGAACGCTTCCGACATGAACCACGCGCCGGGGATTTTCTCACCCCAGAACGGGGTATCGAACAGGATCGAAACCCGAAGGTAGTGCGCCGGACGATCGAAGTAAGCGACGTGCTTGACCATCGACTTGCGCAACTGCTCGCCGTCCCAGCGCATCGTCGCGAGCCAGGAGTGCGGCAGGCACATCACGACCAGATCGAAGTCGCGCGTTTCCGGCCCCTTGCCGTTCATCATGTTGAGCTGATAGCGGCCGCTTTCGGTCTTGCCGACCTTGAGCACGCGGTGATTGAGCTGGATGTCCGCGTCGACCTCGGAGCGCAGGCATTCGATCAGCTGTTCGTTGCCGTTCTGGATCGAGTACAGGCCGATATAGCCGTCGACATCCATCACGAAGTTCTTCAGCGCATTCAGCCCGTTGGT
>JAQGJF010000224.1 GCA_028290765.1 Tardiphaga sp. | reverse complement strand
ACCGCGCCGCCGCCGGCAAAGAAGCTGAACACGGCGTCGGGTTTCAGGGTGGCGATGCGGGTGATCAGCGCCTGGAATTCCACCTCGGGGAACGGCACCGTCAGATCCTCGACGATCTTGCCGCCGTTCTTGGTGAAGTTTTCCGCAAACGCCCCGATCATCTCGGCGCCGGCGGTGTAGCGCCAGGTGATGGTGGCGACGTTCTTGATGCCGGCATCGGCCATCACCTTGCCCATCGGGAACGTGGTCTGCCAGTTCGAGAACGAGGTGCGGAAGATGTTGGGCGCGCAGGCCGGCCCGGTGGCGTCATTGGCGCCGGCATTGGGAATGATCAGCATGGTGTTGGTGTCGCGCGCGACCTTCACCATCGCCATGGCGACGCCGGAATGCACGGTGCCGACCACGACGTCGACCTTCTCGCGGCCGACCAGCCGGTTCATGTTGTCGGTGGCGGCCTCGGGCTTGGATTCATCATCGACCTGGACAAAGGAAATCGCGCGCCCGCCGAGCTTGCCGCCCTTCTGTTCGACGTAAAGCCGAAAACCGTCGTCGATGAACTGGCCGATCTTGGCGTAAGTTCCGGTGTAAGGCAGCATCATGCCGACCTTGAGCGGCGCGCCTTGCGCAAGCGCGGGCGCGCGCAGCGGCGAGGCCACCGCCAGCGTGGCGGCACCGGCCGCGCCGGACAGCAAGGTGCGGCGGGTGATCGGCAGCAGAATTCGGCGATCGGTCATCAGCAGTTCTCCCTCTCGAATTATTTTTTATTGGGTGATCGGTGGTGCGCGCGATCGCAGGGGTCAGCCATTGGCCGACCCACCGGCTTCCCTCAAAGCCGTCGGCTCCCGCGCCACACCATGCACCATAATTCGCGCCACCGGCGGATTGCAAGAATTATAATTCAGGTTGGCGGCCGACTTCCCGCGTGCGGGCAGGGCCATCTTATGTGAAGCGGGGCGATTGCCGCGACGCTCTTCCTTATCCCTCCCCCTTGTGGGAAGGGATCACGCGACGCCATCACACTCAATCGCCGACCTCCTTTACCCGAGGGTAAGAGTTGTCGCCGCCATCTTTGCCGCTATTGCGAACCTTCCAATCCAAGCTCCTTCACGACGGCACTCCATTTCGATCGTTCGGACCGGATGTACTGACGCACCTCGTCGGATGAGCCGGTATCGACCGGGAGCAGGCCGATCTCGGCGACCTTGTCCTGAAAGGCCTTTTTGCCGGTGACCTGTTTCATCTCGGCGTGCAGCCGGTCGACGATGTCCTTCGGCGTGCCGGCGGGAACGAACAGTGCGTGCCACGAGACCGCTTCATAGCCCGGCTGATTCATGGCCTCCGCCATGGTCGGGACCTCCGGCAGCGCGTTGAGGCGCGTCAGCGAGGTGACCGCCAGCGCCTTTAACTTGCCCTCCTGGATCAGCGGCAGCGAGGCGCCCATCTCGGCGAACGACGCGGCAACGTGGCCGCCGACGACGTCGGTGATCGCCTGGGGCGACGACCGATAGGGCACGTGCGTCGCCTGGAACGCAAATTTCTGCTTCATGAACTCCATCGCGAGGTGCTGCAGGAAACCGGCCCCCGGCGTGCTGTAGGTCAGCGGCTTGTCGCCGGCAGCTTTGGCGCGCGCGATGAATTCGGCGACGGAATTGATTTTCAAGGCGGGGTCGACCACGAGCACGAAGGGCGACTTGGCGTATAGCGCAATCGGGATGAAATCCTTGTCGGGATCGTAACTGACTTTCTTGTAGAGCGCCTGATTGATCGCCATCGGTGCGATCGCGGCGACCAGCAGGGTCTGGCCGTCGGGCGCGGCGCGGGCCGCGGCGGCGGTCGCCAGCATCATCGCGGCGCCGGGCTGGTTCTCGACCACCACCGGCTGGCCGAAAGACTTCGACAGGTCCTCGGCATAGATCCGCACGATCGAATCCATCCCGGTGCCGGCGGCCAGCGGCACGAGGATGGTGACCGGTCTTGTCGGGTAGGATTCCGCAACCGCCCGCGGCGCCGAAACGGCCGCCATGATCGACATCGCGATCGCGGCAACGACGGCGCCCGCGCGCCGGCATTCGAACTTGCCCATCGTTTCCTCCCACCGGCACGGTCCGTCAACCCCAGGGGCCGCGGACCTTTCCGGCTAGAAGTGCATATTCCTGTCTGGACGCCAAGACTTGTCTGGACGTCAAGACAGGATTCAATATCGTTGGAGGGCAAGAAGCCGGGAAACAAGAAGCCTGAGAAATCTAAGGAGAACGCCATGCACGATCTCGACGAGACCACCGTTACCCAGGCCGTACTCGATCAAATGGCCACTACGCCGGACCCGCGGCTGCGCGAGATCATGGCCGCCGCGGTGAAGCACCTGCACGCGTTCGCCCGGGAGGTGAACCTCACCCCCGCCGAATGGCTGACCGGCATCGCCTTCATGACCGAGGTCGGCCAGACCTGCACCGCCAGCCGCCAGGAAACCATCCTGCTGTAGGACACGCTCGGCCTCTCCGACATGGTCAACGCGCTGCACGACAAAACGAGACTCGACAAGGCCACCGACACCAGCCTGCTCGGCCCGTTCTACCGGAACGTCTCGCCGGCACACGCGCTGGGTGACAGCATCGTGGCAAAACCGGATTCGCCCGAGATCGTGTTCTACGGCAAGGTCCACGACCTCGAAGGACGCGGCATCCCGCACGCCAAGGTGGAAGTGTGGCAGACCGACGAGCACGGCTTCTACGACATGCAGATGTATGGCGACGAGAAGATGGACATGCGCGGCACCTTCACCTGCGACGGCGCCGGCAAATTCCATTTCCGCACCGTCAAGCCGCTCGGCTACTACATTCCGATGGACGGCCCGGTCGGCCGGATGATCAAGGCCCAGGCCCGCCACGGTTGCCGGCCGGCGCATATCCATTTCCTGATCACCGCCGACGGTTTTCGCGAGCTGGTGACCTCGCTCTACCAGGGCGACGACCAGTTCATCGACAGCGACGTGGTGTTCGGGGTGTCGTCGTCACTGATCATCCAGGCCAAGCCCGATCCGGCCTCGCCGTTTCCCGAGCTGGAGGCGATCCATTATGATTTCGGACTGGCAAGGGCTGCCGCGGCGGGAGAGGCGCGGGTGGGTGCGGATCCGTCGAAGCTGGTGAAGGCGGGACAGTAGGGTGTACCGTAGGATGGGTTGAGCGCAGCGATACCCATCACTCCGGCGCGATGTGTGGCGATGGGTTTCGCTACGCTCTACCCATCCTACGATCATCCCGGACTAAATTCCGATCCACGCGGTCGCCGCGGCTTCGTCGAGGGCTGCCACCAGCCCCGCCCGGCGCGCCAGCACCGCGCGCTGGTTGATGTAGCCCTTGTCGGTGATCTCGCCGCCGTCGACCGATGGCGGTTCGGCCAGCAGCAGCGCGCGGGTGGCAAAGGTCGAGGACCCGCCGCCCTGCGCTTTCAATTTGGCGAGGCCCTGACCGATCGCCGTGCGCACCGCGTTGTGGCGCAACACCTCGTCGATCGATGCGCTATCGGACAGCCCCGCCAGCGCGCGGCACGCCGCGACGTTGGGAAACACCAGAAAACGCACCTCATTGCCGCCATGGCCTGATACGACGATGTCCTGCGCCAGCGGCGCCAGCGCCGAAATGCCGGCGACGCGCAGCGTGCCGACGCTGACCCAGGTGCCGGAATTGAGCTTGAAATCCTCGGCGACGCGGCCGTCGAAAAACAATCCGAGCTCCGGGCGCTGCGCATCGGCAAAGGTCACGGCGTCGCCGATCAGATAGAAGCCGTCGGTATCGAAGGCCTGCGCTGTGAGCTCGGGCGCCTTCCAGTAGCCGGGCGTGACGTTGGGGCCGCGCACCCGCACTTCGAGCTTGTCGCCCGACGGCACCAGCTTCAATTCGGTGCCGGGTGTCGGCACGCCGATATTGCCGGAACACTGCGCCTGGAAATGACAGTCGGTCGCCAGCGGCGAGGTTTCGGTCGAGCCCCAGGCCGAGACCATCGGCATGGCGCGGCCGCAGGTTTTGACCGACAGATCTTCCAGCGCCTCCCACAGACTCTGCGGCAGCGCCGCGCCGGCATAGAACACGAATTTGACGTCGGCGAAGAAGCGGAGGCGCAACGCCTCGTCCTCGCGCAGCGCCGATATCAGCATGTCGAACCCGCGCGGCACATTGAAATACACCGTCGGCATCACGCTGCGCAGATTGGCCAGCGAAGTGGCGAACAGGCCGGGGGCCGGCTTGCCGCCGTCGATGTAGAGCGTGCCGCCATTGCGCAGCACCAGGTTGAAATTGTGGTTGGCGCCGAACGTATGGCTCCACGGCAGCCAATCCAGGATGACCAGATCGTCGGCGGTGTCGAGAAACGCCCAGGTCTGCGCCTTGGCCTGCTGGCTCGACGTCAGCATGCGCTGGGTGTTGATCACCGCCTTCGGCGTGCCGGTCGAGCCCGAGGTGAAGAGAAATTTGGCGATCGTGTCCGGCCCGAGCGCCGCGAAGGCCTTCGCCACGGCATCGGTTTCCGGCGTCGCGGCGATCGCCCGGAATGAAATCACGCCCTCGCCGTCGCCCGCGCCGGAGACGATCGTTGCCCGGTGCAGCGGCCGGATCGCCGCCAGCGCCGGCGCGAACGATGCGAGATTGGAGACATAGATCGCGCCGGGATCGAGCAGCGCGATCATGCTTTTGAGCTTGTCGAAATCCTTCGACACCAATGAGTAGGCCGGCGAAATCGCCGCCGCGGGGACACCGACATGCATCGCGCCGAGCGCCAGCAGCGCGTGCTCGATGCTGTTGTCGGACAGGATTACCAGCGGACGCTCGGCGCTCATGCCTTGCGCCAGGATCCAGGCGCCGATCGCGCGCACCTGTCGCAGCGCCTCGCCGTAGGTCACGGTTGACCAGGGCGCGTCGGGCGTCGAACGCTCGCCGAGAAAGATTTTGTCCGGCTTTTGCCGCGCCCATTGCTCCAGCCAGTCGCCGACGCAGCGGGCATAGGGCTGAAGCGGCATCGTCGACCGCAGCAGAATGCTGCCGTCGGCGCGTTGTTCCGTCGCCATCCGCGGCGACGCAAAAAGAACTTCGTTACGCGCGCGATCGCTGGCGACAACGGATGTCATGATCCCTCCCTTTGGCCCGGCGATTACGCCGGCGCATTTTGGTTTTCGGTCTGCTGTAGAGCATTTTTTCGGAAAAGTGAAAGCCGGTTGTCCAAAAGTCAAATCGGCATCACCAACTCCGTCATTGCGAGGAGCTCTTGCGACGAAGCAATCCAGTCTTTCTTCTTTGGCTCCTGGATTGCTTCGCGGAGCCTGTCATCGGGCGCGCATTCGCGCGACCCGTTGGCGCGCAATGACGGGGTTGATGACACCGATCTGGCTTGAAATCATCGCGGCGCGCTCTCTGCCTCAGACGACCAATGCAATCGCGCGGCTTTACGGCGCAGCCCCATTGGTTGCATAACCCTCCTTCAATCGAACCGGGACCCGGCATGCAAAAATTCGCTTTATTGACCGCGGCCACCGCCATGCTCGCGGCGGCCACAGCGGCCCAGGCTCAACCTCAGTCCTGGCCGACGCGGAGCGTGCGGATCATCGTGCCGTTTGCGCCGGGGTCGACGCCGGACAGTATCGGCCGGATTCTCGCCGACCGGCTGCAGTCGAAACTCGGCCAGTCCTTCGTGGTCGAGAACAAACCCGGCGCCAGCGGCAATACCGGAACCGATGCCGTCGCCAAGGCCGATCCGGACGGCACCACCATCGGCCTTTCCATCGTCGGCCCGCTCGCGCTCAACAAATTGCTGTTCAAGGCGCTGCCCTACGATCCCGCCAAGGACCTGGCGCCGATCACCATCGTGGCGACCCAGCCGAGCGTGCTGGTGGCGAGCAACGCGCTTGGCGTTAAGAATTTTGCCGACTTCGCGGCGTTGCTGAAACGCGATTCGGCCAAATTGAACTACGGCTCGATCGGCTATGGCTCGCTGTCGCATTTGTCGATGGCGGCGATCGTCATGAAGAGCGACGCCCGTCCCGAACACATCGCCTATGCCGGGTCGCCGAATGTGGTGACGGCGCTGACCCGGAATGATGTGCAGATGTCGGTGCTTCCCGCGGCATCGGTGGTGTCGCAGGCGCAGGCCGGCATGCTGAAGATGCTGGCCGTCACCAGCGCGGCGCGGTCGGCACTGCTGCCCGATGTCCCCACCCTGCGCGAGAACGGCATCGACGGCGTCGAAGCCGGCGCCTGGGTCGGGCTGGTGGCGCCGGCAGCGATGCCCGCGGCGATCCAGGACAGGATCCGCAGCGCCGTGGTGGAAATCATGGCCGAGCCCGCGGTGCGCAACAAGCTGGCCGCGCTGTTCATGGAGCCCGTCGCCAATACATCAGATGAATTCCGTGCCGTGATCAGGCAGGAACTCGACCGCTGGGGACCGGTGATCGAAAAGAACAACATCCACATCGATTAGAGTATGAAGCGGAATCGGGATAGCCAACTCCGTCATTGCGAGCGAAGCGAAGCAATCCAGGGGCCGAAAAGAAAGACTGGATTGCTTCGTCGCAAGAGCTCCTCGCAATGACGGTGTTAGCTATCCCGCTCTAGCCATCCTTCGTATTCACCATTTCGAGGAAGCCCCGTGCCGGACCATTCCGATCATTATGATGTCATCGTCGTCGGCGGCGGCAGCGCCGGGGTCGGTGCGGCGGTGGGCGCCAGCCGGACCGGCGCGCGCACGCTGCTGATCGAAAGCGCGGGCTGTCTCGGCGGCGCCTCGACGATGCGCAATGTCCTGACCTATTGCGGCCTCTACACGCTGGGCGAACAGCCACGACAGGCCGTGTTCGGCGTGGCGGAGGACGTCGTCGCCAAATTGCGCAGGCTCGGTGGGGTCAGCGTCCCGCACCGCCACCGCGGCGTATTCGTGGTGATCGATCCCGAGGCGACCAAGCGGGCGCTCGACGAAATCTGCACTGAGAACAAGGTCGAGGTGCTGCTTCATGCCTTTGTCGGCAGCGCCGAACGCGACAATGACCGCATCGCGTCCATCACCTATCACGACCATGGCGGCGCACACCTGCTGCGCGGCAAGGCCTTCGTCGATGCCACCGGCGACTGCGACCTCGCCTTCTTCGGCGGCGCCTCGACCCGTTACGGCAATCACGGCGCGGTCAATCTCGGCACGCTCGGGACCCGCTTCGGCGGAATTGCCGCCGACGTGACGATTTCCGCCGATGCGCTTCACCAGGCGATCACAGCCGCGCGGGCGCGCGGTATCGGCCCGATCACCAAGGAACGCAGCGTGGTCACGCGCCTGCCGGGCTCCGGCGATATCGTGTGCTACCTCGCATCGGCGGATTATGACGCGACAGATGGCGCCAGCCTCAGCCGCGCGGAAATCTTTGGCCGCCAGCAAGCCTGGGTCTATCTCGACATCATCAAAACCCTTCCGGGCTGCGAGCGGGCCTATCTCGTTTCCACCGGGCCGGACTTCGGAACGCGGGAGTCGCGGCACATCAACTCGGTGCGGCAATTGACCTGGCAGGATGTCGAGAACGGCGTCCGGCACGACGACACCATTGCGCTCGGCGCCTGGGGCGTCGAGTGGCACGACCGCCAGACGTTCGAGAGCACCATGCAGATGCCGCCGGATGGCGGCGGCTACGACATCCCGCTGCGCTGCCTGCAGAGCGCCGACACGGCCAACCTGTTTGCGGCCGGCCGAACGGCGGACGGCGATCGCCAGGCCGGCGCCTCGATCCGCGTCATGGGAACCGCCTTTGCCACCGGTCAGGCCTCGGGCGTGGCCGCTGCCGGCTTTGCGCAGCACGGCGCGATCGACGTGGCCGCGATCCGCAAGACCTTGCTGTCGCAGAACGCGCTGCTCGATCGCGACGCGATGCCCGGGCCGATTACGGTGGGGTAGGTCCGCGAAGCGGTCGCCCAATTCTCTGGCGCTGAATCCCTGCACAGCATCGGATCACGCTCAGGAATTATGCAAATGCTCACGAGCGCGATCAAATACGGCCCTGCCTCAAGCGCAGGCACTCCGATCAAGCCAATGAAATGGATCGCTAATTTTTCGTCCTCTGCCGTTGTACACAATGGCACGGGCTTTGCTTAGACCAGACCTGAGAGTTCACGATTCCAGGGGCGCAGGTGGTCATGGCGAACTCAAAGTATACATCTACCGTTCTGGCCGAGCCGGGTCCGATCGATCTCGATTGGTCGACTACGGCGCTTCTCATCATCGACATGCAGCGCGATTTCATGGAGCCGGGCGGCTTCGGTGAAACGCTGGGCAACGATGTTTCCCAGTTGGCCCGTGCCGTGAAGCCGATCGCCGCGGTGCTGCAGGCCGCGCGCGACACCGGCATGCTGGTGGTCCATACCCGCGAAGGCCATCTGCCGGATCTGTCCGACGCGCCGCCGGCCAAGGTCGAGCGCGGCGCGCCGAGCTTGCGGATCGGCGATCCCGGACCGATGGGCAGAATCCTGATTCGCGGCGAAGCCGGCCACGACATCATTCCGGCACTGTATCCGGTCCCCGGCGAGATCGTCATCGACAAGCCCGGCAAGGGCGCGTTCTACGCCACCTCGCTCGGCGACGACCTCAAGGCGCACCACATCGCCAACCTGCTGGTGTGCGGCGTCACCACCGAGGTCTGCGTCAACACCACGGTGCGCGAGGCCAACGACCGCGGCTATCGCTGCGTGGTGCTGGCCGACGGCTGCGCCTCGTATTTTCCCGAATTCCACGACATGGGCCTGCGGATGATCAAGGCCCAGGGCGGCATCTTCGGCTGGGTCTCGGACTCCGCCGCGGTTCTTCAAGCACTGACACTTCAAGCCAACACACCGGAGACTTCTAACACCTTAGCAGCGGGAGCAGGACGATGAGCACGAGCACGGGGACTGCCGGCAAACTCGATTTCAAACCCACATTGTGGACGCCGGGCGACTGGAATGCGTTTTTCGGTTTCGGCACCAACATCCTGGTCAACATGCTGGTGCTGACCGGGCTGTTGCGCTTCGTGCTCAAGATGCCGGACTCGCTGGTGTTCGGCCGCATCCTGCCGGCGCTCGGCCTGATGATGTGCCTCTCGACCTTCTATTACGCGTTCCTGGCTTATAGACTGGCGCAAAAAACCGGCCGCAGCGACGTCTGCGCGCTGCCGTCTGGCGTCAGCGTCCCGCACATGTTCATCGTCACCTTCGTGATCATGTTGCCGATCACGATCAAGACCGGCGATCCCCTGAAAGGCTGGTCTGCGGGTCTGGTCTGGGTGTTCTTCCAGAGTTTTATCCTGATGATCGGCGGTTTTATCGCCCCCTACATCCGCAAGATCACGCCGCGCGCGGCGTTGCTCGGCACGCTTGCCGGCGTCTCCGTCACCTTCATCTCGATGCGGCCGGCGCTGGAAATGTACATGACGCCGCAGATCGGCCTCGTCTGCTTCGCCATCATTCTGGTCAGCTGGTTCGGCGGGGTGAAATATCCGAAAAATATCCCCGCGGGCCTGGTCGCCATCGCGGTCGGCATGATCATCGCGTGGGGCTCCAACCTGTTCGGGCTCAATCTCGGTGGCCTCAGCGTCAAGGGCGTCGGTGACGCCCTTGCCAGCTTCGGCTTTTCGGTGCCGATACCCGCGGTCGGTCAGGTGTTTTCCGGCTTCGAATTCCTCGGCATCATCCTGGTCACGGCGATCCCGTTCGGCATCTACGATCTGGTCGAGGCCATGGACAATGTCGAAAGCGCGGAAGCCGCCGGCGACGAATATCCAACCACGCGCGTTCTGACCGCCGATGGCGTCGTCAGCCTGATCGGCTGCCTGATGGGCAATCCCTTCATCAACGCCGTCTATATCGGCCATCCCGGCTGGAAGGCGATGGGCGGGCGGATCGGCTATTCGGCCGCAACCGGCATCATGGTGGTGGTGTTGTCGTGGTTCGGCATCATCTCGGTGCTGCTGGCGCTGGTGCCTGTGGTCGCGATCTCACCGATCCTGCTCTATATCGGCATGCTGATCGGCGCGCAGGCGTTCCAGACCACGCCGGTCAAGCACGCGCCGGCCGTCGTGCTGGCGCTGACGCCGCATCTGGCGGCCTGGGCCAAGCTGCAGATCGATACCATGCTCGGGTCAACGCTCAACGCCGCCCAGGCCGTCGGGGGCCTGGCCGCCGACAAGGTCGGCGCGGTCAAGACCGCGGCGATCGCGGCGCTGCCGCAGCAGGGCGTGCTCTACCACGGGCTGGAAGTGATGGGTGGCGGCTCGATTCTCGCCGGCCTGATCCTGGGCGCGATCGGTGTCTTCGTCATCGAGCGCGATTTCATGAAAGCCTCGGCCTTCGCGTTCGCCGGCGCCGTCATGACGTACTTCGGCTTCATGCATGGCGAAGCGGTCGGCATCGGCGGCGGGTTGGGCGTGACGCCCGGCGTGGCGCTTGCCTATGTCGTGATGGCGGGTGGCCTGTACGCGCTGGGCAGAACCAGCGCGAGTGTCGATTACAGTTCGCATGCGGACATGCCGATCGCCGCACCTGCGGAGTAAGCAGGCTGTTGCGACCTATGCACCCTCAAACAAAAGCCTGCCCCGCACTTGATGCGGGGTGGGGATTTGTTCAGGCTTCGTGCCGGTACCCGCGCACGACAGACGTATCAACAAGCGCCCAGATTGCTTCAAGCCGCGAGCAGAAAAGTGCCGCGATCAATTGCAGACCTGAACTCGCCGGTACATCCAGCCATATCCGTCCCAGTATCGCTCGCGAACAACCCGGCAGGTTGGCTCTTCGACGTAGACCCGTTCGGGCGCGTAATAAACCGGCGGCGGGGGAGGCCGTGACGCCAGGGCGCCGCCGAGCAACGCGCCACCGATAAGTCCGCCAACGACGCCGGCGGCGATTTCACCATTCTCGGCCCTTGCCGAGACCGGCAATAGCAGCGGCCCCGCGGCCAATGTAACAGCCACGATCACTGATACGATTTTGCCCACAACGTCTTCTCCAACTTTCGTCCGCAAATCCTTCGCGGACCCCCGACCATCATACATCTCGCGATTGACGTTTTCTTAAGCCTGCACGAAGGCAGCCAAATTGTTTGGCCCAGGAACCGCCCGCTGCATCCGAACGCGCGATTTAGCGCGCGTTCAAGGACTTCTTGAGCGCTGATGCCGCCGCTCCGCAGCATCGATCCTCAGCGCGCGTCGTCCCCACCCTTCCATCGTTCAAGCGGCGTCATCTCGGCGGAGGACAGGGTTGACCGTTTGGAAGCGTGCACGGCTTCGCTCCCGCCGGAGGCGGTGGAGCTGGACGCGCAACAGGAGGCGGTGGCGGCGGCGGCGGAGGAGCCGGACGCGCAACAGGAGGCGGTGGCGGCGGCGGAGGAGCCGGACGCGCAACAGGAGGCGGTGGCGGCGGCGGAGCCGGACGCGCAGCAGGAGGCGGTGGCGGCGGC
>JAQGJF010000222.1 GCA_028290765.1 Tardiphaga sp. | reverse complement strand
GAGAAGGCGTAGAGAAATTCTGCGTTCGTTCGAGCCTTAGGCGCCTTGATGCCGCTCCCGATACGTCCGGGTCTTGATCCGGTTGCCGCACAGCGTCGAAACGCACCAGCGCCGCGAAGCCGGTTTTGAGCGATCGAAGAACACGCGGCGGCATTCTTCAGATGCGCAGGTCTTCAACCGGTCCAGCGTGCCGCTCGCAGCACCATTGTGCAATTCCGCGACGATCGTCGAAAGGCCGGCCAGGGCATCGTTGTGCGCCGGCCGTAACCCGAGGTTTTCGCTACCATGTGCCTCGACGACGAGAGGAAAGCGCGCGGTGATCCGGTTCAGCGACCGAAGCATGTCCTTGTTGTTCCGGCGCTCGGCGGTTTCACATTCCAGATAGGCGCGAAGGCTCGACCGAAGCGCCAGCGCGGTCTCCAGCATCGCCGGCGTTATTTTGCCTGGGCGCGACAGGCCCCGGGCTGACATCCACGCCGCCAGTTGTTGCGGGTTTGTGATCTGGTCGCCGGGCACGTGTCGGACGCCATGATGGGTGAAATGGCGAAGGTCGAGCGAATTGACGAAATCGTAAAGATTGGCCAGTTCGTCCGGAACCTTGAATTCGCGGGATTGTCTTGACATCGGGGTTTCCTGGAACTCGAGAAACCAGTAAATCACTTTTACTGGTTGACAACAAGCGACACCGATATAACGTTTATACCTGTGTTGTGCGCAATAAGGGAGGAAACCATGGGACATCCCGCGACGCGCGATCCCGGTATTTTCCGCGGCTGGTGGGTGGTGGCCGGCGCCTTCGCGGTGACGTTCATGGGCTTTGGCAGCGCCTACACGTTCAGCGCCTTCGTCAACTCCCTGCAGAAGGATTTCGGCGCCTCGCGCGGTTCGGTGTCGCTGGTATTCTCGCTGGCCGGCTTTCTGTATTTCGGCCTCGGCATTGTCAGCGGTCCGCTCGCCGATCGCTGGGGTTCCCGCCGCCTGGCGGTCGCCGGCATGATCCTGGTCGGCCTTGGCCTCGCCGCCGCCAGCCTGGCGCGCAGTCTCGTGGAAATCTATTGGGCCTATGGGCTCGGTGTCGGCCTCGGAGTCGGCGCGTCCTATGTGCCGGTGGTCGGCGCGGTACAGCGCTGGTTCCTGTGGCGGCGCGGTTTAGCGTCGGGTCTGGCGGTCAGCGGCATCGGCGTCGGCACGCTGGTGATGCCGCCACTGGCCGCGTTCCTGATCGATGGCCTGGGCTGGCGCCAGGCCTATCTAATCCTGGGCCTGCTTGCCGCGGCCATCGGCGGCGGATTGGCGCTGCTGATCGAGAACGACCCGCGCGACCGCGGGCTCGGCCCCGACGGCGATCCGCCGCAAGGGGTCACGCCGTCCGCGAAGCCGGACGGCGCGTCGGTTCGCGAAGCGGTGACATCGCGGCGGTTCGCCGGGCTCTATGCCGCTTGCCTGATCTGCGCCTTCGGGGTGTTCGTGCCGTTCGTGCATCTGGTTCCCTACGCCCTGGATCGCGGCATTCCGCAATCGCGCGCGGTGTTGCTGCTCGGTGCGATCGGCGTCGGCAGCACCGTCGGACGCTTCTTTCTCGGCGGCCTGGCCGACCGGATCGGCCGCGGGCCTTCGCTCTTGTTGATGTTCATCGGCATGGCGTTCGCCTTAGGCGTCTGGGCGGCCTCGACCGGGATCTGGTCACTGGCCGCGTTCGCCCTGATATTCGGTGCCTTCTATGGCGGCTGGGTCGCGGTGCTGCCGGCGCTGGTGATGGATTATTTCGGCGGGCGCAATGTCAGCGGCATTATCGGCATTCTCTATACCAGCGTGGCGCTCGGCACCCTGATCGGCCCCAGCGCCGCCGGCTTTGCCTTCGACCTCACCGGCAGTTACGCATGGCCGATCGGGGTCGGCGTTATTGCCAACGTCATCGCCGCCGCCATCGTGCTCGCGATGTCGCGGGCGGACGCAGGAAAAAGCGCCCCAGCCTGACGGCCGGAGCGCTGGTTGGTGCACGCGAAGGTCGGGTCGTTTACGCAAACACCGAGTAATCGACCGGCCCGTTCGGCACCACATAGCCGTAACGGGTGTTGGAAGGCTCCGGTCCCGCCTTCTCATATTCCGCCTTCATCATGGCGAAGCGATCGCCTTTCAAATCGAGCATCGCACGCTTCGGCTGGATGTTGTAGAGCCGCGCATTGTTGTCGCCGAAGATCGCGGTCTTGACCGGCCCTTCGGCGGCGCCGAGCGGGGCGTAGCCGTATTTCTTCTGCATCGCCTCGGGGATTTCGAGGCGGCGCAGGCCTTCGATCTGCCATTGCGGCGCGCCGGTCCACAGCGCGTCGGTGCCCCAGACGACGTGATCGACGCCGAGCCCCTTGATGAGCGTGCCCATCAGCGCGGCGCAGACATTCGGCTCCGAGACCAGCGTCGTCGCGAACAGCTGACCGACGTCGCCATAGACATTGTTGACGCCGTATTGCCCGGGGATGTCGGCGAGGTCGCTGGTCCAGGAAATCCGCCCGGTGCGTTCGAACTCGGCCAGTGCCTGTTTCGGATCGCCGCCGACATGGCGATAGGCCGAGTGATAGACGATGAAGTTCAGTTGCGGCCAGTCCTTGGCCGCCTGACCGACATCGTTGACGTCGGCGAAGCCGCGCAGATTGGGGAACTGCTTTTCCACCCCAGGCGCGAACAGGCCCTTGTGAACGCAGACATTCTTGATGCCTGCTTTCACCATCTTCTTATAGCCCTTGTAGGTCACCTTCTCGTCGTCCATCCGCCATGGATAGCGGCTGATTTCCTTGTGGGTGTTGTCGCCCACCGTATAGCCCTTGCAGGACTCTGGATTCAGCGCGAGCCCGGCGTCGAGTTTCTCCAGCCATCCGGGCTGCCCCGGCGTGAAGATCATGTGCGAGAACACCCGTCGCGAGCCGGCCTCGTCGTTGATCTTCTTGCGCGCCTCGGCCATCTGTTCGTTGGTCAGGAACCAGTCCTGTTCGATGTCGGAGGGCGCCGAGGAGATCAGCGAGATCTTGGTGTCGCTGTCGAGGAACATCTCCTTTTTGTAGTTGTTGAATTTCAGGTCCTCGATGGTCTGTTCGTGATCGGCGAGTTGCTTGTTCCACCCGGCCTTGCCGACCGCGTTGCGCATGTCGACGAAGGTCATGATGCGGGTGTCGT
>JAQGJF010000197.1 GCA_028290765.1 Tardiphaga sp. | reverse complement strand
TCGTCTCGATCCGGCATCTGACCTCCGGTCTGCAGCGCATCTATCTGAACGCATGGCTCGCCCGGGAACGCGAGGCGGCGCTGGCCGGCCAGTTCGACACCGCCTTGAACAACATGCCGCATGGCCTGTGCATGTTCGGCGCCGACGGCCGCCTCGGGGTGATGAACCACCGCTTCGGCGAGATGATGGGCCTGCGCGACGATCTCGTGCATTCCGGCGCCAGCGCGCCCGACATCGTGTCGGCCTGTGTCGTCGCCGAGGCGATCTCCGCCGAAAGCGGCAAGCGCATCGTTTCGGAAATCGAGGACTCGATCGCCGGCGAAATCATCACGGTCGATCCGCAGTCCGCCGAACGCCGCGCGATGTCGTGGACGTTCCAGCCGATGGCCGGCGGCGGCACCGTGGTGCTGGTCGAAGACATCACCGAGCGGCGCAAGGCGGAAGCCAGGATCAGCCATCTGGCGCGCTATGACGAACTGACGGCGCTGCCCAACCGGCTCAATTTCCGCGACGAGATCGAGCGGCTGCTGGCGCTGCCGCGCGACGCGGCGCGGCTGTCCGCGCTGCTGTTCATCGATCTGGATCAGTTCAAGCAGGTCAACGACACGCTGGGCCATCCTTGCGGCGACCGCCTGCTGACCATGGTCGCCGACCGGTTGCGCGAGATGCTCAGTCCGGACGATTTTGTCGCGCGCTTCGGCGGCGACGAATTCGTGGTGTTCCAGCAGAATATCGAGACCCCAGAAGACGCCGCCACCTTGGCGCGCCGCATCGTCGATCGCCTCAGCGAACGCTACGAGATCGACCACCATCTGGTCGAGATCGGCGCCTCGATCGGCATCGCGATGACGTCGCCGGGGGTCAAGGCCGACCATCTGCTCAAGAACGCCGACATGGCGCTCTATCGCGCCAAGTCCTCCGGCCGCGGTACCTTCTGTTTCTTCCGCGAGGAAATGGCGCAGACCGTCGAGGCGCGCCGCCTCCTGGAGCTCGATTTGCGCCACGCCATCGCGCACGAGGAGTTCGAGCTGTATTACCAGCCGCTGGTCAATCTGAAGTCGGGGCGGATCTCGACCTGCGAGGCATTGCTGCGCTGGAATCATCCGCGACGCGGCCAGGTCTCTCCGGTCGATATCATTCCAGTCGCGGAAGACATGGGCCTGATCATCGATCTCGGCCGCTGGATCCTGCGCAAGGCCTGCATGGAATGCATGAAATGGCCGGAGCCGGTGAGCGTCGCGGTCAACTTCTCGTCGCAGCAGTTTCATCAGCGCGATGTGCTGAGCGAAGTTCGCTATGCGTTGGAAGTATCGGGGCTGCCGCCGCATCGCCTCGAAATCGAAATCACCGAATCGTCGTTGCTGCGCAATACCCAATGGACCCACGACGCGCTGACGCAGCTGCATCAGGCCGGCGTGCGGATCTCGCTGGACGATTTCGGCACCGGCTATTCGAGCCTGAGCTATCTGCATAATTTCCCGCTGCAGAAGGTCAAGATCGACCGTTCGTTCCTCGAAGGCATAGATACCGACCGTCCGCTGATGCTGCTGCGCGGGGTCGCCCGGCTCAGCGCCGATCTCGGCATGAAGGTGGTCGTGGAAGGCATCGAGACCAACGAGCAGCTCGAGCTGATCTCGGCCGACGGCACCGTGACCGAAGCGCAGGGCTATCTGTTCAGCCGTCCCGTTCCGGCGCTGCGCGTGCGGCAGCTGCTGGATGCCTCGCATGGCCGCCATCACCCGGACGCCCCGCCGGCGCCGGTGCCGCTGCGCTCGGTCGGTTCGGGGTCGTGAGAGGGTTTCCGCAAGGGTAAAGAGGATTTCCGCGACGGCAGATCTTCGGCCGCGATGCTACCGGAGGTTAAGGTTAATCAATCGTTCCCTTTGCATTTTGTTAATAAACGCTTAACCTTCCCTACAGCGATACCAGTTACAGTTACGAGTAGGATTTGGGATGAGTTTGGCTGACCAGGCCAGGAATAAGAGCCGTCCCTTCGACAGGGGCATCGAGTTGCTCGATCGTGTCGATTACCGCCTGGCGGAGACCGACGAAGAACGGGATGAGATCTACCGGTTGCGGTACCGCGCCTACCTCAACGAGGGAGCGATCGAACCCAACCGCGAACACCGGATCACCGATCGCTTCGACGACATGCCGAATTCCTGGATTTTCGGCGTCTATTATGAAGGCGTATTGACCTCTTCGATCCGCATCAGCGTGGCGACGCCGGCCCATCCCGAAACCCCCTCGATGGATGTTTTCCCCGATCTGCTGCGGCCCGAGATCGACCGCGGCAAGATCGTGGTCGACCCCACCCGTTTCGTGGCCGATCCGGCGCGGGCCAATCTGTTCATGGAATTGCCGTACCTGACGCTGCGGCTGGCCTATGTCGCCTGCGAGTATTTTCACGCCGACCTCGGCCTTGCCTCGGTGCGCACCGAACATCAGGCGTTCTACCGCCGCGTCTTCATGCACATGATTTCGCCGGCCCGGGACTATCCGGGGCTGACCAAGCCGATCAGCCTGATGGTCATCGACTTCCAGGGCATGCGCGACAAGATCTTCGCCCGCTACCCTTATCTCCGCTCCAGCTATTTCGAGCGGCGGATGCTGTTCGAGCGCAACACCACCCCCCGTCTGGCGCCGCCGCTGGAGCTGCCCGAGTTCCCCTTCATCCGCGCCTCGATCGTCCCCCGGGCCTGATCCGGGGATTGCTACGCCGGCGGCTCTATTGAACAGGCGGGATTGAACAGGCGGGTTCGCGTCGGCCCCGCCCGTAAATTGCGTTCCCGCCGGCCAAAATGAACGGATCGCCGCCCGCAATAGCGGCTGGCTTCACCGTCGCGCCACATTTGCAAATCATTAACCATCGCGGTTGCTTTTCAACGACTGCTGGCATTTGATCGGGTCTGGCAACACCTCATCAAGGTTGACGGAACGTTCGCTTAACCAACGCCCTGTAGACCGGAAACAGTCGAAAAACGTGAGCGTGGAGGCTCCGGAATGAAACATCAAATGCG
>JAQGJF010000191.1 GCA_028290765.1 Tardiphaga sp. | reverse complement strand
TGAAGCCATAGACCACCTGCACGCCGGCGCGCTCGAGGTCGCGCGCCCAGCGGATGTTGGCTTCCTCGTCGAAACGCGCCTTGAGCTCGACCAGCGCGGTTACCGATTTTCCCGCTTCGGCGGCCTCCGCCAGCGTGCGCACGATCGGCGAGTTGTTCGAGGTGCGATAGAGCGTCTGCTTGATCGCGACCACGTCGGGATCGCGCGCCGCCTGCTGCAGGAACTGCACGACGACGTCGAACGATTCATAGGGATGATGAACGATCAGGTCCTTCTGGCGGATGGCCGCGAAAATGTCGCCGCCATGGTCGCGAACGCGTTCGGGATGACGCGGCACATAGGGGGCGAATTCGAGGTCGGGCCGGTCGAGCCGCGTCAGTTGCGACACCTCGTTCATGGCGAGCACGCCGTCGACCAGCAGCACTTCGTCGTCCGAAGTGGCCAATGCGCGCTGGACGAACGCGCGCAATTCTTCCGGCATCGTCGCTTCGATTTCGAGCCGGATCACCGAACCGCGGCGACGGCGTTTCAACGCGGTCTCAAACAGGCGGACCAGATCTTCCGCCTCTTCCTCGATTTCCAGTTCGCTGTCCCGGATGATTCGGAACGCGCCCTGCCCCTTGACGACGTAACCAGGGAACAGGCGTCCGATGAACAGGCCGGTGGCCTGCTCCAGCGTAATCAGCCGTGCCGCACCGTCCTTGCCGCTGGTCGGCAACCGGATGAAGCGATCGATCTTGCCGGGCATACGGATCAGCGCATTCATCGGCTTGCTGTCGGACACCCGCGCGAGATGCAGAGCGATGGTGAAGCCGAGACTGGGGATGAATGGGAACGGATGCGCCGGATCGATCGCCAACGGCGTCAGCAGCGGGAAGATGTTGTGGAGGAAATGATCCCCGACCCAGGCTCGCTCGGCCTTGGTGACGTCGCGACCGTCGACCAGGACGATGCCGACTTCGGCCAGGATGCCGCGCAGATCGCGCCAGATCGCCTGTTGATCGGTACCGAGTTGGGAGACCGCCTCGTTGAGGACGACCAACTGCTCGGAGGGGGTGAGGCCATCGGGGCTGCGCTCGGTGATCCCTTCGCGGACCTGCGCCTTGATGCCGGCGACGCGGACCATAAAGAATTCATCAAGGTTGTTGGCGGAAATCGACAAAAACCGCACCCGCTCCAGCAGCGGGTGGCCTGTATTGACCGATTCCTCGAGCACCCGGCGATTGAAATGCAGCCAGGACAGCTCCCGATTGATGAACCGCTCCGGTCCCATCGCAATCGTGGACGCAGGCTGGGATTCAACGTTTTTCTCTTCAATAACAATCTCTTGCGAGGAATCCATGGAGTACGGGTCCATCCCTGGTCAGACGCTGGACAATGCGGAGAATTCGCCACGAACCATGTGCGATCCACATGTCGTTTCAATGACATTGAGGGACCTGTGGAGAACGTCGTCAAGCCGGATGGCTGCGTCCGTCAGGTGCCATCCCGCAGCAATTCCGCCGCCAGCGCCCGGGTGATCGGTCGGCCCAGACGCAAGCCTTCGGAATCCAGCAGTTCGACCGCGTGGCGCGCGGCAGCAAAGGAACGCTCGATCCGGGTGGCGAGGTAGTTCACCACATTCTCATCGATGCTGACCTGGCGATCGGCGCAGAGTTTGACGATCAGCGCACGGAACAGGTGATCGTCGGGCGGCATCAGGGTGACCACCGGCACGGCGCGAAGCCGCGAACGCAGGTCGCGCAATTCGACATCGGAAGCCGACAGCGGAAGGCGCGCTGTCATCAGAACGAAGGCCTGATCTTCGCGTGCGAGATTCATCAAATGAAACAGCGCGCGTTCGTCGCAACTCGAGGGGCTCAAATCCTCGATCACCAGCGCGCCGGTGGCGAGTGCGCCCGGCACCGCTGCCGCAGTCAGCGCATGCGCGGTAGTTGACCGCGCGCCGGCCTGCTCCGCCCAGATCGCCGCGAGATGGCTCTTGCCGGAACCCTCCGGGCCGACCAGCAGCATGATCCGGTTCGGCCAGTCGGGCCAGCTGTCGATCAACGCCAGCGCGGCGGCGTTGGCCGGGCCCTCGAGAAAGTTGTCGCGGGAAAGGCTCTCTGCGTGTGGCAGCGCGAAAGCAAGCTGACGAGGTTGAACGCGGCCTGCCACGCAGTCACTCCATGCCGGGCGAAGCCCGGTGAACCATTGTGCCGGGTACGGACCGGCGCATCCTCAGCGACCGGACTCGATCGTGCTCATGTGCCGCATCCACTCCACGAGATAGAAGGAGACGGAAAGCAAAGTAAAGACCGTCACAAAACCCATCAGGATAATATCATAGGGCGACGACCTGAAACCAAAACCAAGCGCCGCCAGCACCAGCGCCGCGAAGGCCACCTGCGCCACCGTATTGAGCTTCGACACCATCAGCGGTTTCATCGGAATCGGCTTGCCGAACAACCATGACACGATCACGGCGCCGACGATCATGATATCCCGCGATACCACCAGAATGACGATCCAGCGCGGCACCGCACCCCAGATCCCGAGCGCCACATAGATCGACACCAGCAATGCCTTGTCGGCCAGGGGATCGAGCAGCGCGCCCAGCTCGCTTGCCATATCGAAGCGCTTGGCGAGAAAGCCGTCGACCGCGTCGGAGACACCCGCCACGATAAAGATCGCAAACGCGATTTCCATCTGGTTGGACGCGATCGCCCAGACGATGAACGGCACCAGCAGGATGCGGCCCAACGTGATGATGTTTGGAATGCTCAAGGCGACGTTCCCGGCTCCCGGCCCAGTCTCTTCCAGAAGATCTAGTCTCGCAAAAGATCGGAGCTTTCGCGGCCCGGACCGGCTTACCGTGTACATAGTATATGCTGACACGGGTTGCGAGCCATTGCACGCTGCCGGAATTCGACGTACAGCCCCAAAATCACTCAGAAACACGCTCAAGGAACCCGGCATGGCCGATCCAAAAAATGGACTGACCTACGCGGACGCCGGGGTCGATATCGACGCCGGCAACCGGCTGGTCGATCTCATCAAGCCCATGGTCCGCGCCACCGCCCGTGCCGGCGCCGACGCTGAAATCGGCGGGTTTGGCGGCCTGTTCGACCTCAAAGCCGCCGGCTTCAAGGACCCGGTGCTGGTCGCCGCGACCGATGGCGTCGGCACCAAGGTCAAAATCGCCATCGAGGCCGGCCTGCACGGCTCCATCGGCATCGACCTGGTGGCGATGTCGGTCAACGATCTCGTCGTCCAGGGCGCGGAGCCACTGTTCTTTCTGGACTATTTTGCCTGCGGCAAGCTCGACCCGGAAGCCGCTGCGGCGATCGTCGCCGGCATCGCCGAGGCGTGTCGCGAATCCGGCTGTGCGCTGATCGGCGGCGAGACCGCCGAAATGCCCGGCCTCTACAAGGATGGCGACTATGATCTCGCCGGTTTCGCGGTCGGCGCGGCCGAGCGCGGTACCTTGCTGCCGAGCCGCGACATCGCGGCGGGCGACGCCGTGATCGGGCTGGCCTCCTCCGGCGTCCACTCCAACGGGTTTTCGCTGGTTCGCAAGATCGTCGAGAAGTCAGGCCTCGGTTTTGAGGCGCAAGCGCCGTTTTCCCCGGTCATGACACTGGGCGGCGCCCTGCTGACGCCGACGCGGCTCTACGTCAAATCCTGCCTGCGCGCGATTCGCGAGACCGGTGCGGTAAAAGGGCTCGCCCATATCACCGGGGGCGGGTTCACCGACAACATTCCCCGCGTGCTGCCGAAACATCTCGGCGTCGGCATCGATCTGGCCCGGTTGCCGGTACTCCCGGTGTTCAAATGGCTCGCGGCGGAGGGAGGCATCGCCGAACTCGAATTGCTGCGCACCTTCAATTGCGGCATCGGGATGATCGCGATCGTCAAACCCGACGCCATCGAGCCGATCACCAAAATTCTCAGCGAAAGCGGCGAAAGCGTTGTTCTGTTGGGCGAAGTCATTCCCGCCGAAGGTGAACACCGCGTGGTTTATAACGGCCATCTCGACCTGACATGGTGAGGCGATGAGCCGTCGCGTCGCAATCCTGATTTCCGGGCGTGGGTCAAATATGACCGCGCTGATCGAGGCGGCCAAGGCGAAGGGTTTTCCCGCCGAGATCGTGGTCGTGATCTCGAACAAGGCCGATGCGCCCGGCCTTGCGAAGGCCCGAGAAAGCCGAATTCCAACCCTGGTCATCGAAAGCAAGCCGTTCGGCAGGGATCGCGCCGGCTTCGAGACGGCGTTGCAGGCGGCGCTGGACGACAATCGGGTCGATCTGATTTGTCTCGGGGGCTTCATGCGGCTGTTCACCGCGGAATTCGTGCAGCGCTGGCACGGCCGCATGCTCAATATTCACCCGTCATTGCTGCCGTCGTTCCCCGGCCTCGATCCTCACGGCCAGGCGTTGCGGGCCGGTGTGAAGATATCGGGCGCCACCGTCCATTTCGTGATTCCGCAAACCGACGCCGGCCCGATCGTAATGCAGGGCGCGGTCGCGGTACGCGACGAGGACACCCCTGACACGCTGGCCGAGCGCGTGCTTGCGATCGAGCATCGCATTTATCCGGATGCCTTGCGCCTCGTGGCATCAGGCGAAACGCGGCTGGAAGGCGATGTCTGCAAGACCACAGCCAATGCAGGTCTCGACGACACCCTGATCTCACCCGGCGTCGCGCTCTAAATAAAAACCCCCGGCGGCTCGCCGGGGGTGCATCAGATCGGAGTGCTCGCGCGGACCGTGACGAAGTTATGAGACCTTCAGATTTTCCGCGGATGACTTGCCGCGATTTTCGACGAGGTCATATTCCACGACCTGATTTTCATTGAGGGTAGAGAGTCCAGCGCGCTCCACGGCCGAGATATGGACGAACACGTCCTTGTCGCCGGCCATCGGCTTGATGAACCCATAACCCTTGGTCGGGTTGAACCACTTGACGGTGCCCTTCTGCATCGTCTGTCTCCTGCTCTAGACGTAAAAAAGACGCGGCCACGCTTTACGCGTGCCACGCCACAAGCGGGCTTTTTAGATCTCTGCTCAATTTCCTGGTCGCGAAACGCACAGTCGAACGGCCTAAAATCCGATTGTACGAGGATTGCAACACGAAAATTGCAGCTTAGCAAGTCTCGACTCCTACCCGGACACCAGGTCGAAGGTCACCATAATGCGCGCGCTTCCGAGCTGTGGCAATTGGACAACAATGCTGGTC
>JAQGJF010000160.1 GCA_028290765.1 Tardiphaga sp. | reverse complement strand
CGCCGGGCAAGGCTCAGAATTTGTCAAAAAATACGGTGTGCGCCGCTTGGTCCATGTCGAAGAATTCGCGTCACCGCAGGAAGCGATCGCGCGGGAAAAGCAGCTCAAAAATTGGCAGCGAGATTGGAAGATCAAGCTGATTCAGCAGGACAATCCGGACTGGAGCGATCTGTCCCACCTGCTGTGAGGCCAGGGGCTCTGGGTCCCGGCCTTCGCCGGGACGACGAAATGTTTACCCCTTGTCCGCCCCCTCACATCGCCGACAACATCTTGTCGCCACAGGCATTGGCATAAAATTTTCCGCCGCATTGCCGGCGGATCGCCGCGCAGCGTGCGGCGGGCGAGGCGGATTTGGCGACGCTGAAGGCGCAGCTGGTGCCATCGGCCTGGACGCCGGTTTTCGCCGGCTTGCCGTCGGCGGCGAAGGCGGCGCTGGTCGCGCTGATGCAGAACACCAAGACAGCGGCGGCGACGATCTCGATCATCAGTCTCATGACGCGTTCCTTCCGCACGGGTTTTCACCGGATTTCACATTGGTGTTGGCATCGTAGCAGCAATCGGGCGTGCGCAGAATTCCCTCGAACCGGCCCGGTCCTTGCATGAAATAATGCGGCATTGCGATGCACAATGTGATGGTCCGAACGGGTTTCGATCCCGGCACAATGGGCGTATGGTTTCATGACGAACAGGTTCGGGGTTGCAGGCTTGGCAGATCCAAAATTTCAGCCGCAGAATGCGCCGGTCGACGAGTTGGCGCTTGCGGAAATCAAGAGCGCCATTCTGGCCAAGCTGACACTTGCCATCGGCAAGGATCCGTCGAACGCGACCAAGCATGATTGGTACAAGGCGGCGGCGCTGGCGCTACGCGACCGCATGGTGCATCGCTGGCTGGTGACCGACAAGGAAAGCTACGATGCCGGTCGCAAGCGGGTTTATTACCTGTCGCTCGAATTCCTGATCGGCCGGCTGTTCACCGACGCCCTGAACAATATGGGGCTGTTGCCGCTGTTCGACGCGGCGCTCGGCGACCTCGGCGTCGGCCTCGACGAGTTGCGCAAATGCGAACCGGACGCCGCACTTGGCAATGGCGGCCTCGGCCGGCTCGCGGCGTGCTTCATGGAAAGCATGGCGACGCTGGATATTCCGGCGGTCGGCTATGGCATCCGCTACGATTTCGGGCTGTTCCGGCAGATCATCGCCCAGGGCTGGCAGCAGGAATATCCCGACGAGTGGCTGGGCTTCGGCAACCCCTGGGAATTGCAGCGGCCGGAAGTGGTCTATCAAGTCCAGTTCGGCGGCAGCGTCGAGCAGATCACCGACGCGAGGGGACGCCAGAGCGCGGTGTGGCGCCCGGCCGAAACCGTGCAGGCGGTGGCCTACGACACCCCGATCGTCGGCTGGCGCGGCCAGCACGTCAACGCGTTGCGGCTGTGGTCGGCGCGGGCGCCGGATCCGCTGCAGCTCGACATCTTCAATACCGGCGACTATCTCGGCGCGGTGGCGCACGAAGCCCGCGCCGAGGCGATCTGCAAATTCCTCTATCCGAACGACGAAAGCGCCGCCGGACGCGAGTTGCGGTTGCGCCAGGAATATTTCTTCGTCTCGGCGTCGCTGCAGGATCTGGTCAAGCAGCACATCCAGGCCGACGGACAAATCCGCGGACTTGCCAGGAAAGCCGCGGTCCAGCTCAACGACACCCATCCAAGCCTCGCCGTCACCGAGCTGATGCGCCTCCTGGTCGACATCCATGGCCTGCGCTGGGACGATGCGTGGCAGATCACCACCGCGACCCTGTCCTATACCAACCACACGCTGCTGCCCGAAGCGCTGGAGACCTGGCCGGTCGAATTGTTCGAGCGTCTGCTGCCGCGGCATCTCGACATCATCTACCGCATCAACACCGCGCATCTGGCGCTGGCCGAAACCCGCTGCCCCGGCGACGTCGATTTCCGCGCCTCGGTGTCGTTGATCGACGAGAGGGCCGGCCGCCGCGTCCGCATGGGACAACTGGCGTTTGTTGGTTCGCACCGCATCAACGGCGTCTCGGCGATGCATTCGGACCTGATGAAGGAGACGGTGTTCCACGACCTGAATTATCTCTATCCGGGTCGGATCACCAACAAGACCAACGGCATCACCTTCCGGCGCTGGCTGATGCTGGCCAATCCGAAGCTGACCGACCTGTTGCGCGCGGCCTGCGGCGAAGCGGTGCTCGACGATCCCTCGCAGCTCGCGCGCCTCGAAGCCTATGCCGGCGACAGCGCCTTCCAGCAGGCGTTCCGTTCGGTCAAGCACCACAACAAGATCGCACTGGCGCGGCTGATCGGCGAGCGCCTCGGCGTTCAGGCCGATCCAAGCGCGCTGTTCGACGTGCAGATCAAGCGCATCCATGAATACAAGCGGCAATTGCTCAACGTGCTGGAAACCGTCGCGCTGTACCACGCCATCAAGGACGATCCGCAGCGCGACTGGGTGCCGCGGGTGAAAATCTTTGCCGGCAAGGCGGCGGCGAGCTATCGCTACGCCAAGCTGATCATCAAGCTGATCAACGACGTCGCGGCCGTCGTCAACAACGACC
>JAQGJF010000154.1 GCA_028290765.1 Tardiphaga sp. | reverse complement strand
TGCGCTGGACCGCGCGATTGTTGCGCTTCTCGTCCTTGTCGATGTAATCGATGACGATCAGGCCCGCCAGATCTCGAAACCGCAGTTGCCGCGCGACTTCCTCGGCGGCCTCGACATTGGTCTTGAGCGCGGTGTCCTCGATGTGATGTTCACGGGTCGAACGGCCCGAATTGACGTCGATCGAGACCAGCGCCTCGGTCTGGTTGATGACGATGTAGCCGCCGGAGCGCAGTTGCACGGTTGGCGAGAACATCGCATCGAGCTGGCTCTCGACCCCCATGCGCGAGAATAGCGGCTGACCGTCGCGATAGAGCTTTACCGCCCGCGTGTTGGTCGGCATCAGCATCTGCATGAAGTCGCGGGCTTCCTGGTAGCCGGCTTCGCCGGCGACCTGGATTTCGTCGATTTCCTTGTTGTAAAGGTCGCGCAGCGACCGCTTGATCAGCGATCCCTCTTCATAGACCAGGGTCGGTGCTTGCGACTTCAGGGTCATGTCGCGGACGGTTTCCCACATCCGGATCAGATATTCGAAGTCGCGCTTGATCTCGGGCTTGGTCCGGGAGGCGCCGGCGGTGCGCAGGATGATCCCCATGCCTTCGGGCACGTCGAGATCCTGCACCACTTCCTTCAGCCTGGAGCGATCCTGGGCGGAGGTGATCTTGCGGCTGATCCCGCCGCCTCGCGCGGTGTTGGGCATCAGCACGGCATAGCGGCCGGCCAGCGACAGATAGGTGGTCAGCGCGGCGCCCTTGTTGCCGCGCTCTTCCTTGACCACCTGCACCAGCATCACCTGGCGGCGCTTGATGACTTCCTGAATCTTGTATTGGCGGCGTGGGCGGAAGGCCCGTTCCGGCACTTCCTCCATGACGTCGTCGCCGCCGACGGATTCGACGATGTCTTCCTCGGCTTCCTCGCCGTCATCGTCATCCTCGCCATCCATCGCCTCTTGGGCGTGATGCTCGTCGCCTTGCGGCGCGGTGGCGGCGTGTTCGCCGTGCGTGGTTTCGGCGTGGTCGGCTTCCGCGTGTTCGGGATGCGGGGCGTCGTCGGCATGGGCGGCGTTTTCACGCGCATGCTCATCCTGCAGATCTGCGCTCGCCGCCACCGGGGCCGGTTCGGAAGGAGCGTAGGGATCGAAGCTCGCCAGAGCCGGCATCGCCGGTTGGGAAGCAGCCGGGGCGTCGGACTCGGTCGCCGCATGCGCATGGCCGTGCGTATCGTCATGGTCGTGCGCATGGTCATGGTTGTGATCGTGATGACCTTCGTGGTCGTGATCATGCTCATGACCTTCATGGTCATGATGATCCGCATGGTCGGCGTCGGCCGGATGATGTTCGGCGTCGTGGGCGTGGACATGGCCCGCTTCGCCGTGCTCGTGGTCGTGCGGCTGCGCGGTTTGCGACGGGTCGGAAGCCGCATTCTCGATGACCTCGCTCTGCACCCGTTCGCCACTGCCGCGGCGGCGCGAGGTGCGATGCCGCGGACGGCGGCGGTTGGAGCGGTTTTCGGATTCTTCCTCGGCTTCGCGATGGGCGCGCTCGTCCGCCTCGATCAGCGCCTGACGGTCGGCGACCGGGATCTGATAATAGTCGGGGTGGATTTCGCTGAAGGCCAGGAAGCCGTGGCGGTTGCCACCGTATTCGATGAAGGCCGCCTGCAGCGACGGCTCTACCCGCGTAACCTTGGCGAGATAGATGTTGCCGCGCAGTTGCTTGCGCTGGGCGGTTTCAAAATCAAATTCTTCGACGCGATTGCCGCGCACCACAACGACCCGGGTCTCTTCCGGGTGGGTGGCATCGATCAACATTTTGTTGGGCATTTTGGAGCTCTTGACGGCGGAGGGCGCGCATGACGGCAAGCGCATGTCGCGCAGCCGGGTGACGCGACGGTCCACCTGATTCGGGGGTGAGGGGAAGGCCGAAACGCAACCCGGGGCGCCGTACCGAACCCGAACCCGCTGCAAGGCGACGCGCGAAGCTTTCGCTTCGCATCGGCGCATTCTTCGCGTGGGTCTTGGTCGGCATCACAGTCTGGCGCATCAAGCGTCGGCCCGTCTGAACAGGTTGGCGGCGAAGGTGCCGCCTTGTCTATCGCTGACGGACCAGCGCCGCGCCGAAGCGCTCGCCGGCTGTCGCATATCGCGGCCCTCTGCGGCCGCAAGAATCGGTCATGAAGCGTCTAAAGCCGCCCCTGGTGCAAATAATGACCTGGGACCGGACGCCGCTCGGGCTAGAAACCGCCACTCCGGATCAGCCGCGCGCTGCGCTGGCTGTGGAGGGATCGGAAGGAACGCTGGAACTCGAACAAAGTGTTCGGAGGTTCCGGCGCTGCACCGGGAGGCTGAACGCGACACAACCGGGAGTTTAAACCGTCAGCACCAGATACATACGTGGATTGACCGCTTCATGCAAGGGAAGCGTCGCAAGCCTGCAACACTCGATCTTATTCGAACCAGGAGGCTTAAGCTTTCGTTAACCGTGCGGTTCTATTGCGTTAAGAGGGCTGCTCGGAGGCTTGGGATTCGTGGCGAGCCGCGCAAATCATACCGTTTTGTTTGGAGCGGCGCTTGTGTGCGCTGCAGCAATGCTGTGCTTGCGGCCTGACTCCACCCAAGCTGCGGGAAGCGAGTTGACTCGCCCGGAGGTTGTTGCCAGTTTTCCAGTCGCCTCGGACGTGCGCGTAGCCGGCGACGACAAGCGAACCCGGTTCATTCTCGACCTCGACCGGACGGTCCAGCTCCGCGCCTTTGCACTTGCCGATCCATATCGCGTGGTGGTCGATCTGCCGCAAACCACATTCCGCCTTGGTGCCGAGTTCGGCGCCACCGGGCGCGGGCTGATCAAGGCGTTCCGCTACGGTCTGGTGATGCCGGGAGGTTCGCGGATCGTGTTCGATCTGACCGGACCGGCCAAAATCGAAAAAGCCTATGTGCTCGATTCCGCCAATGGCCAGCCGGCGCGGCTGATCATTGATCTCGAAGCAGTGGACCGGACCACCTTTGTGCAGTCGCTCGCGGTCGAAAATCGCCCCGAATTGCGGCCGGCGATCGAAACCGCCGGCGTTGCGGCCGACGCCACCGGCACGGCGAAATCCGCGCCATCGGCGGATATCCGTCCGGTGGTCGTCATCGATCCGGGGCACGGCGGCATCGATAACGGCACCCAGGCCGGCGGCGAAACCGAAAAGAACCTGGTGCTGGGATTTGGGCTGGCGCTGCGCGACCGGATCGAGAAGAGCGGCAAATACCGTGTCGTCATGACCCGAACCGACGACACCTTCATCCCGCTCGGCGAACGCGTGCGGATGGCGCGCAATCAGTCGGCCGCTCTGTTCGTGTCGATCCACGCCGATGCGTTGCCGCGCCGCGAAGGCGACGCCCAGGGCGCCACGATCTACACGCTGTCCGACCGCGCCTCGGACGCCGAGGCCGAACGGCTGGCGGAATCGGAAAATCGGGCCGATGCGATCGGTGGCGTCAACCTGACCGAGGAGCCGACCGACGTCGCCGACATCCTAATCGATCTGGCGCAGCGCGAGACCAAGACGTTCTCGAACCGCTTTGCCCGGCTTCTGATGGGCGAGATGAAAAGCTCGGTCCGGATGCACAAGCACCCGCTCAAATCTGCCGGCTTCAAGGTTTTGAAGGCGCCCGACGTGCCGTCGGTCCTGATCGAACTCGGCTATGTTTCCAACAAGGGCGATCTGCAGCAATTGGTGTCGGAGAACTGGCGGTCCAAGACGGTCGGCTCGATGGCGCAGGCGGTGGACGCCTTCTTTGCCAAGCGGCTGGTATCGGCCGGCCCAACCAATTGAAGGGGTTCCGTTGATTTGAAAAGCCCTAGTTTCGACACAGCGGCAGCTTTATAGAAAGCCTTCGGCGGCCGTCGGAATCGGCGTCGCCCTGTCGCTTGAACGACAATTCGGCCCGCGGATTTCGCGCCACATGATCTGCCCTATGGTATGTTGCAGCATCGGGATTGAAACGGAAATTCGATAATGCGCCTGCTGATGCGGTTTTTGGGCTTCCTGTTTACAATCGGAACCATCGTGTTCCTCGTCGGCGTCGCCGCGGCGGCCGGACTGATCTGGCACTATTCCAAGGATCTGCCGGACTATTCGCAGCTTCAGGATTACGAGCCGCCGGTGATGACGCGGGTGCACGCGTCGGACGGCGCGCTGCTGGCGGAGTATTCCAAGGAGCGGCGGCTGTATCTGCCGATCCAGGCGGTTCCGAAGCTGGTCATCAACGCCTTCCTGGCCGCCGAGGACAAGAATTTCTACGAGCATGGCGGCATCGACTATTCGGGCATGGCGCGCGCCGCGCTGCTCTATGCGCAGAATTTCGGCTCCAACCGCCGGCCACAGGGCGCTTCCACCATTACCCAGCAGGTGGCGAAGAACTTCCTGTTGACCAACGAGGTGTCGTTCACCCGCAAGATCAAGGAAGCCTTGCTGGCGATGCGGCTCGAGCGCGCCTATTCGAAAGACAAGATCCTCGAACTGTATCTGAACGAAATCTATCTCGGGCTCGGCGCCTACGGCATTGCCGCGGCGTCGCTGGTGTATTTCGACAAGTCGGTCAATGAGCTGACGGTCGCCGAGGCGTCGTATCTGGCGGCATTGCCGAAGGCGCCGGCGCAGCTGCATCCGGTGCGCAACCGCGACCGCGCCATCGAACGGCGGAACTATGTGGTCGACCGGCTGCTGGAAAACGGCTGGATCAAGCCGGTCGACGCCGACAAGGCCCGCAAGGATCCGCTCGCCGTGACCGGCCGCAGCAACGGGGGCCATACTTTTGCCGGGGAATATTTCGCCGAGGAGGTTCGCCGCGACATCCTCGAGCGCTACGGCGAGAAGAAGCTCTACGAGGGCGGCCTGTCGGTGCGGACCACGCTGGATCCGAAGATGCAGGTGATGGCGCGCAAGGCCATGGCGGCAGGCCTGGTCAATTTCGACGAGGCGCAAGGCTGGCGCGGCGCGCCCAGCAAGCTCGACATCACCGGCGACTGGGGCGTGAAGCTCGCCGACGTCAAATCATTGTCCGACATTTCGCCGTGGCGGATGGCCGTGGTGCTGGAAACCAGCGATCAGTCGGCGCGGATCGGCTTTCAGCCGGGGCGTGAACTCGGCGGTGCGGTGCTCAAGGACCGGCAGACCGGCAACATCACGCTCGAGGGCGTGCGATGGGCCAAGGCCGCTTCAGGGCCGACGCAGGGCAAGACGCCGACCACGGTTTCGCAGGTGCTGTCGCCGGGCGACGTGATCTACGCCGATCCTTTGATCGGCAAGGACGGCAATCCGGTTCAGGGTCAGTACCGGCTGCGGCAATATCCTGAAGTCTCCGGCGCCATGGTGGCGATGGACCCGTGGACCGGCCGCGTGCTGGCGATGGTCGGCGGCTTCTCGTTCGACCAGAGCCAGTTCAACCGCGCGACGCAGGCCTACCGCCAGCCGGGCTCGACCATCAAGCCGATCGTCTACTCATCCGCGATCGACAACGGCTATACGCCATCGACTGTTCTCGTCGACGGGCCGATCGAGATCGACCAGGGGCAGGGCGTCGGGGTTTGGCGGCCGGATAACTTTTCCTCCGGCAAATACCAGGGACCGACAACGCTGCGCAACGCGTTGCGGCTGTCGCTCAATACCGTGACGGTCCGTCTGGCACAGGACGTCGGCATGCCGCTGATCGGCGAATATGCCAAACGCTTTGGCATCTATGACGATCTGCCGAATTACCTGTCCTATGCGCTCGGCACCGGCGAGACCACCGTGATGCGGATGGTCACGGGCTATTCGATATTCGCCAATGGCGGCCGGCGGGTGAAGTCGACCCTGATCGACCGCATCCAGGACCGTTACGGGCACACCATCTTCAAGCACGATGCCCGCGAATGCCGCGGCTGCGACGCGCCGGATGGATGGAAGAACCAGGCCGAGCCGCAATTGGTCGACCGCCGCGAGCAGGTGCTGGATGTGATGACGGCCTACCAGATCACCTCGATGATGGAAGGCGTCGTGCAGGGCGGCACCGCGATAGCGTTGCGCGACGTCGGCAAGCCGATCGCCGGCAAGACCGGGACGTCTTCGGATGCAAAGGATCTCTGGTTCGTCGGCTTTTCGCCCGATCTCGTGGTCGGCCTCTATGTCGGCTACGACAAGCCGCGCAGCCTGGGCCGAAATGCGCAAGGCGGCCACACCGCCGGGCCGATCGCCCGGGATTTCATGAAACTTGCGCTCGCCGACAAGCCGGCCACTCCGTTCCGGATACCGACTGGCATCAAGCTGGTCCGGGTCGATGCCAAGACCGGCATGCGTGCCGGTCCCGACAGCGGCAAGACCATCCTGGAGGCTTTCAAGCCGGGCACCGCGCCGTCGGACAACTACTCGGTCATCGGCGTTGCCGATGCCGACGGGCGCGCGATCACGATGTCGCCGGACGTCGACCGCAGCATCATGCGCCCGGGCACCGGCGGCCTGTATTGAGGCATCTGGAGTACGCGAATACGGCGTTGCGCTTTGCGACGCCCGCCGCTACATCCCTCACATCGCAATGGCGGCTCGGGCCGCAGATTTGAGAAACCATGCGCGCTGAAATCGAACGCCTTGTCGAAGAGATCAAGCAGTCAGTCGGGCTGCTGAGGAGGCATCTTTGACGTTGATGCATCCACCGCACGCCTGGCGGAACTGAACAAGCTCTCCGAAGACCCCAATCTCTGGAACGATCCCCAGAAAGCCCAGAAACTGATGCAGGAGCGG
>JAQGJF010000821.1 GCA_028290765.1 Tardiphaga sp. | reverse complement strand
GACGATGATGATGTGGGGGCTCTGGCTCATGTCAGGACACGGCCGCCGCGGGCAGCAGGATGGTAAATGTGGCGCCTTCTCCGGGTCCGGCGCTGTCGGCGGTGACCGTGCCGCCGTGCATGTCGATAATGCGCTTGACGATCGAAAGCCCGAGACCGGTCGAGCTTTCGCCGGCGGTCGGCTTGGCGGAGAGCCGCTGGAAGCGGCCGAACAGCCGGCCGAGATCCTCCGGCGACAATCCGGCGCCTTCGTCGGTGACCCGGATGATCGTGTTGCTGGCGTCATGGCTGACCAGCAAGCCGATCTTGCCGCCGATCGGGCTGTATTTGATGGCGTTAGAGACCAGGTTGTCGATCGCTTCGCGCATCCGGTCCGAATCGCACATCGTGATGTGATCGATCGGCGCCGAGACCGTGATCGCCTGCTGCTTGTTGACCGCCAGCGGCTTGTTGGCTTCGGCGACCTCGGAGACCAGCGCCGCCACGTCGACGGGCTCGCGGCGGATCGAGATGTCGAAGGCGTCGGCCATCGCGTCGGAAATCAGGTGATCGACCATCGAGGTCAGGCGCCTGGTGGCGTCGCGGATATGATCGACCTGCGCCGTGATGCTTTCCTTGGAAGAGCTGGCGCTGATCAATTCGGTCAGCATCTCGGTGCGGCCCAGGATCACGCCGAGCGGATTCTTCAAATCATGGGCCACGGTGCCGAGGATTTCGTTCTTGAAGCCGTTGGCGCGCTGCAGCCGCAGCCATTGCGCCGACAGCCGGCGGTTGGCCTGCATCAGCGCCCGGGTGCGTTGCGCGACGCGGTCTTCGAGCTGGGTATTGGCCTCGTGCAGCTGCTGATAGAGAATGACGTTGTCGAAGGCGATCGAAAGCCGGCTGCCGAAGATTTCCACCAGCGAGCGGTCGGTATCGGACAGTTGCCGCTCGGACTGCAGCAACACCACCACCTCGCGCCCGCTGCCGGTGCGGATATAGAGCACCGTGCGGTGATCGGCGAATTCGTGCTTACGGCGCCGGAACGCGGCTTCCACCATGTTGCGCAAATCGGGGTCGAGCGCCTGCGGTCCGGCAGTGCCGATGAACCGGCTGTAGCAGCCCGAGCCGGCCAGCACGGAAAAATCGTCGCCGATCACGCCGCCGTCGCGCAGCACCAGAATGCCGGCGCAATCGACGTTGAGCAGCGAGGCGATCTGGGTCAAGACGCCCTCGGCAAGACGCTGCATCGATTTGAAGTCGTACAGCGTCGAGGCGGCGTCGATGATGATCTCGAGGCCGCGCCTGGTCTGCACCATGCGTTCGAGCTGCTGATAGCTGCGCAGCGCCGCGGTCAGCGAGGTGAACAGCTTGTCGGCGGTGAGTTCGGTCTTCGCCTTGTAGTCGTTGATGTCGTAATCGACGATGACGCGGCGCTCCGGCGCCTGGCCGGGCTGGCCGGTGCGCAGGATGATGCGGACGGTCTCGTTCTTGATCTCGTTGCGGATGTATTCGACGAGATCGAGGCCCGCCGCGTCGGTCTCCATGATGACGTCGAGCAGCACCGCCGCGATGTCGGGATGCTGGCGCATCAGGACCTGGCCCTCGGCGGCCGAATAGGCCGACAGGATCTCCAGCGCCTGGCCGTTCAGGGTGTAGTCGCTCAGCGCAAAGCGCGTGCCCTCGTGCACCGCGTGATCGTCATCGATGACTGCGATCTTCCACCGCCGCGCCGTCGATGCCTCCGGCTCGACGCCGGAATCTTCAATCAGGTGGAGGACATCGTCCTGGTCGGCCAGTGCGTGGTCCCGTTACTGGTGACGCTCGATTCCGCGGATCCGCCGATGGCGGTCCGCGGCATGATAATGCGGAATGTAGTGCCCTGTCCCAGCCTGGAGTCCAGCATCATGCGGCCACCGAGCTGTTGGGTTACCAGATTATAGACAATATGCAGGCCGAGCCCGGTCCCCCCCTCGTTGCGGCGCGTGGTGAAAAACGGGTCGAAGGCCTGGCGCTGCACATCCGGGGTCATTCCGGCCCCATTGTCGGCAAAAATGATCTCGATGTCATCATTGCCACGCGGTTTGGCCGAAATCGAGATGGTGCCGGACCGTCCGTCGGGAAAGGCGTGATTGGTGGCGTTAAGGAAGAGATTGGTCAGAATCTGCCCGTAGGACCCCGGATAGCCGTCGATGATCAGGCCATCCGGCACCTCGACCGATATGGTGACTGGGGCTTTCTTAAGGACCGGACGCAGGCTGGCGATGATCTGGTCGGTGGCCTCGCTCAGGCTGAATTGCCGCCGTTCCGCGTGCGAACGGTCGACCGCGACCTGTTTGAAGGACTGGATCAGTTCGCCGGCGCGATGCAGGTTCGCCACCAGCTGCTGGGCGGCGTCCTGGCAGGTCCGGACGAAGTCCTCAAGCTGGGAACGCCGCAACGGCGCGTCGGATTTAAGTTCGCTTTCGAACATATCGGCGCGGCGGGCGAAGCTCGAGGCCACCGTCAGGCTGATGCCGAGCGGGTTGTTCACTTCATGGGCGACACCGGCGACCAGCCCGCCCAGCGCCGCCAGCCGTTCGGCGTCGATCAGGTTTTGCTGGGCGGCATTGAGCTCCAGCAGCGCGCTTTCGGCCTTCTCCTTGGAGGCGCGCAACTCGTTGTCGGCCTCGCGCTTGGCGATGGCGTTCTCGCGAAACACCTCGACCGCGCGCGCCATCTCGCCGATCTCGTCCTGCGCATTGGTGCCCTGGACCTGGCGGTCGAAATCGCCCGAGGTAATGGTCTGCATCGACGCCATGATCTGCTGCAGCGGCAGCCGGATGCTGAGCGCGATCACGATGCCGACGATAATGATGATGGCGAGAAAGATCACCGCGATCGCCAGGGTCTTGCGGGAAATAGCCGCCAGCGTCTTGTCGAACGTCGCCTGGGCGATCTGCTCGCGCTGCCGCATCTTGACCGACAGGCCGTCGATCGCGCCGATGGTGTCGGCCTGGCTGGCGTCGATGGAATTGCGCAACAAATCGGTGCGGCTGGCGAGCTGCTCCGACAGTTTGGCGAGCCCCTCGCGCAGCGCCACCGTCCGGCCCTTCAAGCGCTGCAGCGCGATGCGTTGCAGGTCGTTGTCGGCAAGGTCGGTCATCACCGGGATGGTTCGTTCGATGGTCTCGGTGTTGCGGCGGGCCTCCTCGGCGGAGGCCGAGGCGAGCGACAGATAATAGGCGTTGGCGGCGACCAGCATCGCGGTGAACGCCTCGCGGGATTTTCCGAGCGATGGCCAGATCAGGGCGTCGCGATGGCCGGTGGCGCCCTCGATGATCGAATACAGCCCGGCCATGTCCTTGGCGGGCGTCAGAACCTGGTCTTCATAGGTCTTCGCGATCGTCGTCTGCAGCGAGCGCAACTCGCCGAAGCCGGACAGGAAGCGCTCGGTGACGCGCTCCAGCTCCGCCACCGATCCCGACAGCATCGGGTCGGTCGAGGCGCGGGTATTGAGCGTGCCGAGCACCGCTTCGCGCAACAGCAGGATCTCGGCGAACAATTCCGGGCTGGGCTGATTGATGTAGCGATGGATCAGGTTCTGCAGGCGGCCGGTCTCGCCTTCCAGCAGCGCCAGGATCTGGTCGGATTCACGCACCCGGCGAACGTCGTCCCAGGCTGAACTGAGCACCCCGGCGCCGCTCCAGATCAGGCCGGCGAGCACCAGCACCACCGCGGAATTCAGCGCGGCAATCGACAGAATCCGCCAGCGGATCGGGATCGCGCGGACCAGCGCGATGAGGCCGGTACGGCCCGGCGTGGCGAGGCTCGCCGGCGGTTCGGTCGTCTGGTCTTGCTGGGGCGTCACCAGGGCCAACTCACTCTACCTTACGGATCCGCTCGATCAGCTCGGCGGTTGCCGGATCGCGCTGCGCCTTCGCATAAAGCTCCGCCATCGCCGCCTCGAACGGCTTGCGATCGAAATCGGTCACGATGGCAACGCCGGCAGCCACCGCCTGTCGACGCGAACGTTCCTCGAGGTCCTGCCATTTGGCGCGCATGAAATGATTGGACTGCAATGCGGCGTCACGAAAAATCCTTTGCTCCTCGTCCGACAGGCTTTGCCAGGCCTTGAGCGACATCACCAGCACTTCGGGGCTCATGGTGTGTTCGGTGATGGTATAATAGCCGGCAAACTTATAATGGTCGGTGGTGACATAAGACGGCCAGTTGTTCTCCGCGCCATCGAGCAGTTTGGTGGCGAGGCCGGTCATGACCTGACCATAGGGCAACTCGACCGGTTCGGCGCCGAGCGCGCGGATCATACTGGACATCAATTCGGATTGCTGCACGCGGATCCGCAGTCCCTTCATATCGGCGATCGAGCGAACCGGCCGGACGCTGTTGTAGACCGAACGCGCGCCGGAATCATAAAATGTCAGGCCGACAAATCCGTAGGGTTCGAAGCTACCGAGGATTTCGTTGCCGATCGGTCCGTCCAGCACCTTGTGAAGGTGATCGATCGAGCGGAACAGGAACGGCATCGCCAGCACGTTCATGGCCGGCACGAAGGTGCCGATCAGTGCCACATTGGTGCGATTGAGGTCGATGGCGCCAACCCGCGTCTGCTCGATGGTTTCCTTTTCCTCGCCGAGCTGTCGGGAATGAAACACCCGGACCTGGTCCCGGCCGCCGCTCTTCTCGGCGATCAGGCGGCCCATGAAGACCAGCGCCTGCACGGTCGGATAGTCTTCGGTCTGGGTGTCGGCGGCACGAAATTCACGCGCCATCGCAGCCGTCGGGAGCGCGCCCGAAATCACGCCCAGAGCCACGCTGACCCACAGCGCGACGGCAGGTGCGACGATCCGCGAAACGGCGGCGCGACTGGACACGGGCAACTCCATCCCCCTATGG
>JAQGJF010000134.1 GCA_028290765.1 Tardiphaga sp. | reverse complement strand
TCCGCGCCGGTCTATCCCGGCGAGACCGTGACCATGGAGATGTGGAAGGACGGCAACGTGATTTCGTTCGAGGCCAAGGTGAAGGCCCGGGGCGTCACCGTGATCAAGAGCGGCAAGACGGTGCTGGGATAGAACGCGGCAGGGAGGAACACGATGGGACTGCTCGACGGCAAGGTCGCGATCATCACCGGGGCCGGCGGCGGTCTCGGCGAAGCCTACGCAAAGCTGTTCGCGCGTGAGGGTGCGGCTGTGGTGGTCAACGATCTCGGCGGGCCGCGCGACGGCAGCGGTGCTGATCTGTCGATGGCGCAGCAGGTGGTCAATGCGGTTATCGCCGAGGGCGGCCGCGCCGTCGCCAATGGCGCCGACATCTCGACCATGGCCGGCGGACAATCGGTGTTCGATGACGCCATCAAGGCGTTCGGCAAGGTCGATATCCTGGTCAACAATGCCGGCATCCTGCTGGACCAGACTTTTGCCAAGGCGACCGAAGCCGCCTGGGACAAGGTACTGAAGGTCCACCTCAAAGGCACCTTCTGTGTCACCCAGCCGGTGTTCCGCTGGATGAAGGACAATGGCGGTGGCGTCATCGTCAATACGTCCTCGACCTCCGGCCTGATCGGCAATTTCGGCCAGAGCAATTACGGCGCCGCCAAGGGCGGCATCTTCGGCCTCACCAATGTGCTGGCGATCGAGGGCCGCAAATACAACATCCGGCTGTGGTGCCTGGCGCCGGGCGCGCTGACCCGGATGACGGCGGATCTGCCGCGATATATCGAAAATCCTGGTGCTGCGCTCGGACCGGACGGCATCGCGCCGTCGGTGCTCTACATGGTCAGCGAGCTCTCAGGCGACCAGACCGGCAAGATCTTGGGCGTTTCCGGCCCGCGTGGCGTCCGCGAGATGCGGATGATGGAAAAAGAGGGCTGGAAGCCGCCGCATACGGACTGGAAAGCCCAGGATATCGTCGAACACGCCGGGGAGATTTTCTTCTCCGAGGATGATATCAGGATGTCGGCAAGGCGGTTCTGATCCACATTTACCGTCGTTCCAGGGGCGCGCCCTTGCGCGACCCTGGAATCACGAAACCAACAAAAGAGGCTACCCATGAAACTCACCCACAAGGCCGCAGGCACCTTCGCGATTTCGCCGACGCCGTTCCACGACGACGGCCGCATCGACGACAAATCGATCGACCGGCTCACCGATTTTTATGCGGAAGTGGGCTGTGACGGCGTGACCGTGCTTGGCATCCTGGGCGAGGCGCCGAAGCTGGAGGCTTCCGAAGCCGAAGCGGTCGCCACCCGTTTCGTCAAGCGCGCAAAAAACCTGCAGGTCATCGTCGGCGTCTCGGCGCCGGGCTTTGCCGCGATGCGCGCGCTGGCGCGCAAATCCATGGACGCCGGCGCCGCCGGCGTGATGATCGCTCCGCCGCCGAACCTGCGTACCGACGACCAGATCACCAGCTACTTCAAGCAGGCCGAGGAAGCCATCGGCGACGATATTCCCTGGGTGCTGCAGGATTATCCGCTGACGCTGACCGTAGTGATGACGCCGGCGGTCATCCGCAAGATCATCATGGATTCAAAATCCTGCGTTATGCTGAAGCACGAGGACTGGCCGGGACTCGACAAGATTTCGACCTTGCGCGGTTTCCAGAAGGACGGCTCGTTGCGGCCGCTGTCGATCCTCACCGGCAATGGCGGGATGTTCCTCGATTTCGAGATGGAGCGCGGTGCCGACGGCGCCATGACCGGCTACGCATTCCCGGAATTGCTGATCGATGTCGTCAACCTGTCGAAAAAGGGCGACCGCGACGGCGCGCACAATCTGTTCGACGCGCATCTGCCGCTGATGCGTTACGAACAGCAGCCTGGTGTCGGTCTTACGGTACGCAAATACGTGCTGCAGAAGCGCGGCGTGATCGCGTCGTCGGCGCAGCGCAAGCCAGGCGCCGGCATTACGGCCACGGCGAAGGCCGAGGTGGATTACCTGCTGTCGCGCGTCGCTCGGGTCGACAAGCGCGCCAATCTGCAGCCGCAATCCAGCGCCGCGGGCTGATCGATGCCCGCCGAAGCCGGCGTCGCGCGGCCCGCGTCGACCATCCTGCTGCTGCGCGACGGAGCGGCGGAGGCCATCGAAGTCTTCATGATGGTGCGCCATCATGAGATCGAATTCGCATCCGGGGCACTGGTGTTTCCCGGCGGCAGTGTCGACGCGGGCGATCAGGGCATCGCTGATACCTCGGCGCTCCATACCGGCGGCGTCGATGCGGCGACGCTGAATTTCCGCATCGCCTCGATCCGCGAGACTTTTGAGGAAAGTGGAATTCTGCTGGCGCGGCCGCGCGGATCGGACCGGCTGATCGACGCCGCATGGGCCGGCGAGATCGCCGCCTCCCACCGCGCACCGCTATGCGCAGGCGAGACGACCTTCGCGCAGATATTGGTGCAGCACGATCTGGTGCTGGCACTCGATCTTCTGGTGCCCTATGCGCACTGGATCACGCCGGAGAAGATGCCGAAGCGTTACGACACCTGGTTCTTCCTCGCTGCGGCGCCGCCGGAGCAGGTCGGTGCGCATGACGGCAAGGAATCCACCGACTCGATCTGGGTGTCGCCGCGCGAGGCCCTCGAGGGTGGCGACAGCGGTCGCTTCAAGCTGCCATTTCCGACCACCCGCAATCTGATCAAGCTCGGCAAGCAGCCGAGCGTCGAGGCGGCGCTCACGGACGCGCGGCAACGCCCCATCGTCACCGTGATGCCGGTGATGACCAAGGACGGCGACAAGCGTCAACTGCGCATCCCCGCCGAAGCCGGCTATGACGGCGAACTGTTCGAGTTTTAGAACGGCATGACTTCAGCTGAAGCGGGATCGCTAACTCCGTCATTGCGAGGAGCTCTTGCGACGAAGCAATCCAGGCTTTCTTTCTTTGCACCTGGATTGCTTCGCTTCGCTCGCAATGACGGGGCTTGGCGTCGCCGAACTGGCCTAAGATCATCCCGCTCTGGCCGCTACTTCGCCGCCACCGCTTCGACCTCCAGTAGATATTCCGGCTTCACCAGTTGCGGCACCACCAGCAGCATTGAGGCGGGGCGGGCGTCGCCGAGGAAGCGCGAGCGGACCTGCACGTAAGCCGGGATGTCCTCGGGCCGCAGCAGATAATGCGTCACCTTGACGAGGTCATGCACCGTCATTCCGGCCTTCGCCAGCATGCCGACGATGTGCTGCCAGGCGATCTCGGCCTGGCCGGCGAGGTCGGAGGGCAGTGCGCCGTCGAGACCGAGGCCGGGCGTTCCCGAGGTGTAGAGCCAGCGCACATTGCCGGAAACCTCGACCGAATCGCTGTAGCGTCCGATCTGTTTGGCGACGCCGATGTCGTGGACCGTCAATGCCATGCGCTTTCTCCTCGTTGCCGCTGTCGCGATCATGTCACGCCGGCCATCGCGGATGGTTCGGCGCGCACCGAATTATCGCGGCGGGAACATCGTGTAAGGTCCCACATCGTCAGCGATCTCGCGTTGACCGGGGACCCAAGCAGAATGATAAAGGCCAGTCCGCAAACCTCAAGCCACCTCGTCGAAATTGCCTTGCTGGTGCTGCTGGCGACGCTGTGGGGCGCATCCTATACGTTCATCAAGCTCGGCGTTGCCACCATTCCGCCCATCACCCTGATCGCGGCACGCACGTCGATTGCCGGCCTGCTGCTGCTAAGCATCATGCGCTGGCGTGGGATCAGCCTGCCGCGGGATGCCGCGACCTGGGGACGGTTTTTGTTTCAGGCCTGTCTCAACAGCGTCGTTCCCTTCACGCTGATTGCCTGGGCCGAACGCTCGCTCGATGCCGGGCTTGCCACCATTCTCAATTCGACGTCGCCGATTTTCACCTTTCTGCTGACCCTGGCGATCGCCCGGCACGAGCCGGCGACGGCGCGAAAATTGTTCGGCGTGCTGGCCGGGATGGCCGGCATCTGCCTCATCGTCGGCGTTCAGGCCTTAAGCGGGATTGGCGAGCAACTTCTCGCGCAGTTCGCTACCGTGGTCGCCACCATCTGCTACGCGGGGGCGGCGATCTTCGGTCGCGGCTTCAAGGGCCTCGATCCGATGGCGCCGGCCGCCGGTTCGATGATATGCGGCGCGGCGATCCTGATCCCGATCGGCCTCGTGGTCGATCGGCCATGGACTCTGGCGCCGTCGATGAGTTCGATGCTGGCGCTGCTCGGCCTCGCGGTGTTTTCCACCGCGCTGGCCTTTGTGATCTATTTTCGCCTGATCCAGACGCTGGGCTCGGTGGGCACCACGGCGCAAGCCTATCTGCGGGTGCCGATCGGCGTCGCGCTCGGCGTGCTGTTTCTTGGCGAAA
>JAQGJF010000124.1 GCA_028290765.1 Tardiphaga sp. | reverse complement strand
ACAAGGGACTGGCGCTGCGGCTGCGGATCGGGCTGGTGGACTCGCTTTCCGATCCGTTCGTTTCGGTGATGGTGCAGCGGCTGAAACTGTCGATCCATTATCTGTCGATATCGACCGGACTTGCGCGCACCGTCCGGGCCGGCCTGCTGGACCACAGCCTCGACCTCATCATCACCAACGACCCTTTGGAAGACATGGACGGCCTGGTACGGCATACGGTACTGACCGAGCCCTATCTCGTCGTGCTGCCGCGCGCGATCGACATCAAGCCGGCGGACATCAGCCTGGCCAGCCTCGGCCGTCAGTTGCCATTGATCCGCTGGAATTCGCAGTCCCGCATCGCCACCGACATCGAACGCCAATTGCGGCGGATGAGACTGGATATCGCGCGCCGGTTCGATTTCGATTCCAGCACGACCATTCTCAGCATGGTGGCATCCGGGCTGGGCTGGTCGATCATGCCGCCGCTGTCGATCTTCGAAAGGAAGCAGTTGCTCAAGCAGATCAACATAATCCCGTTTCCGGGACCGGCGTTTTCCCGCCAGCTCACGCTGTTCGCAAGACGCGGCGAGATGGAAACCGTCGCCGAACGGATCGCCGACATGTCCCGGCAGATTCTCCGCGACCGCTATTTGCCGGACATGCTGAAGGCGGCACCTTGGCTGGCAGGGCAAGTCGTTGTTGGTAGTTGAGGCCGACCCGAGCTCAACGGACGGTTTGGCTGCCGTGCATCCCTATTCCGCAGCCGCGCCCCCGCCGTCGATCTGCCGACCCATCAGCGCGATGGCCTTCTGATAGACGCCAGCCGCATTCCAGGCCTCGATGGCGGCGAAGTTGGCCTCGCCCGGCTGGTAGCCCGCACCGGCACGCCAGCCATGGGCTTTCAGGAAATTCGCCGTCGAGTTCAGCGCGTTGGCGGCGACGTCGAGGTTGCCGGTGCCGTAGGCCAGGATGTTCTTCGGCAAAAATTGCGTCTGGCCGACTTCGCCGTGCATGGAGCCGCGCGTGCCGGCCGAGAGCGAGCCGCGATCGATCAGTTTCAGCGCAGCATAGAGCTGGTCGGTGAAGTATTCGGACCGTCGGCAGTCGTAGGCGAGCGTGGCGATGGAGGACAGCATGTTCTGATTGCCGCGCTGGCTTCCGAAGCCGGTCTCCATTCCCCAGATCGCGATCAGCGGCCCCGGCGGCACGCCGTAGCGCTGCTGGATCGAGGCGAACAAAGCGGCCTGGGATTGCTTCAAGGAGCGCCCGCGGGCGACGATGGTCGAAGCGCCGCGCTTGGCCAGAAACTGTTCGAGCGACAGACCAAAACTTCGCTGGCCGCGGTCGGCGGCGATGGTCGCCGTCGCATAATTGGCCTGCATCAGCGCCGCGACGCTGGCGCCGCCGACTCCTTTTGCCTGGGCTTCGCCTGCGAACTCCCGCTTCCAGGTCTCGAAACCAGCCCCGCTGCTGCCGCACTGCGCGGCATCCGCCTTCCCGCCCAGGCACGCGAGCATAACCCATGCAGCGAAGGCTGCCGTCGTCATCTTCCTGGATTTGATCATCGTTCAGTACTCCCCTCGCAATACGCCGAGTTTATCATCGGGCACGGCTTCGCGCGACCTGCTGGCTGTTGCGCCCTGATCGCGCGAGGACGGATTCACATCGATCACCTGCAAACGGAAACCCGGCGCATCTACGTTAACGCATTGGTCATTTCTTTGCGCGCATTTTCGCGATCTCAATCAACAGCGAGGCACCATGTCTGACATCAGCATTCCCGGCGGACGGATTCGTTCTTTCGTAGAGCGGATCGAGCACATCGACACCGAGTTGCAGGAGCTGAACGAGGGGAAAAAGGAGGTCTTTGCCGAGGCCAAGGCCGAAGGGTTCGATGTGAAGATCCTCAAGGAAATCATCAAGCTGAGGAAGCAGGACCAGGACGAGCGCGACGAGCACGAAACCTTGCTGGATATGTATATGAGGGCGATGGAAACGGCTGTCCCCGAACAGACCGCCAAGGCCGCCTGACGGCAGCAACGGGCTCCTTTTGAGTAGCTGGCCTCCGACGGGTTTAACGGTTGGAGTCCAAGCTGCTATCGCTCAACCGACCGCAGCATCGCCGGATCGAGCGGCCGCAGCCGGCCCGGATCGAACGGCGCAAGATCGGTGCTGCGCGCGATGCCGTCGGCGATCAACTCGGCCAAGGCCTCGCCGGTCGCCGGTGCGTTGAGGATGCCCCAGACGTTATGGGCCGTAGCCACGTAAACCCCCTCGCTTCCCGGCACCTTGCCGATCAACGGCAGTCCGTCCTGCGTGAGCGGACGAAAGCAGGCTTGCCGGGCGATGATCTTGTCGGCGCGGAGCAGCGGCGACAGCCGTTCGCCGATGGCCTGGAGCCGGTCGACCTCGTCCGGATCGGGCGCGATGGCGACCGGGTCGAGAGGCAGCGGGGCCTGGCCGGAGAAGGCGGTCAGGAGCGTGGTGCCGTCGGCGCGCGGAAACACTTCGACCGTCACGGCGTCGCCGTTCTCTTCGTGATAGTCGAGGAACAAGGCATCCGCCGGGACGTCCGTGCCGGTGTCATAGACGAGGCTCGGACTTCGCTGCCCGAACACCGCGGGAAGATCCACCCATCCGGCCGCCAGCAGCGACCAGGGCCCCATCGCGACGACGACGGCATCCGCCTCAATGACGCCGCCATCAACCTCAAGACCCCTCGCCGTCGATCCATCCGCACTCCGGGCGACGCCGGTGATCCGTTCGCGGCGCAGTTGCGCGCCATGCCCCTGCGCGGCGCTCATCATGGCGTTTGTGAACGCGCGCGGCGGAACGATCGCGGTCGTTTCCGGGGTGCCGAGCCGGTTGGCGATGACAACGCCGTCGGATAGCCAGTCGAGCTGGGATGGCGCGTGACGGCGCGCGTCACGCTCCGGAACGACGAACCCGCCATAGGCGTTCATGCGGCGATAGCCCCAATCGCCCGCGATCTCGCCCGGCAACGCGGCATGAAGTGCAAAGCTTCGTCGCGCCAGCGCATCCAGCGGCGTACCGGCGCACCAGTCGAGCGCCAGGAAGCCGCCGGCCTTGCCGGATGCCGCAGCGGCCACCTCGGTCCGTTCCACGACGATGATTTCGATGCCGCGCCGGCTGAGGAAATAGGCGGTGCAGGCGCCGATCACACCGCCGCCGCAGATCACGACGCGCATGGTTTCTCCGCTGATGAGCCGCTCAAGCGCTGATCCGAATGCGCTCCGGGTGAACGGCAATCGCTTTATCTGGTTCTAGCTTGCACTGCGGTCACGGCATCCCGCAAGGTGAACTGCGCAACAGGTCATGTGCCTCAGCTCTGGTGCGGTCCCTGCATGATCTTCATGGCGCCTTCGATATGCCGCCACTCGCTTGCTTCCTCGGTCTCGCCCTTGCGCTCGCAAGACAGAGCATTCTGCGCGGCCTGGGCAATCGCCGCCGCGCCATGCCGCTCGAGCATCTGCCGCGCGATCGTGTGGATCTGCGTTTGTGAAGTCATGTCGCTCTCCCGAAGTTTCGGTGGACCGGGCCGCAGGAACAGATGCGGCTTGTTCTGAAAACCGCCGAACCCGCGGCTCGTTCCTCTTCATTTGGGTTCCCTCAGCCACTTCCTCACCATCCCATCGCCTCGCTTTGGGCTGATCCGGTGGGCCCTCGCACCGGGCAGCGTGCCGCTCCGCAGCAATGACGGAGGCGACGACACCAATCTGAATTAAATCAACATGATGGGCACGCCCCTTACCCGAACGCGGCGGCTCGCGCGATCAGCAACGCCCCTGCCCCGATGGCGACGATCCCGATGGCTCGCGCGACGCGCTCACCGGCCGGTCCGAAGCGTTCGGCAGTGATGGCTGCGGCCACGACCGCCATGACGCGCAGGTCCATCATCCCGATCACCAGGAGGATCGCCGTCAGGCTGGCGCAGCAGTAGCAGCAGTGGAGGCCAAGGCAAAGCCCGTGTCGCCAGGCCGTGCCGGCGTCGGCCGGCAATGAACGATCGGCCCCGGGGGCCTCGCGGCAGCAGGCCAGGTGACGGGACTTCCACGCGGTGAACTGCAGCACACCGGCGATCAGGACGACCACGCCGATCGCGACCGGAACGGCGCTCGCCAGCGCCGGCTGCTGCATCTCGACGGCGGCCAGCGCGGCGCCCAGTGGAAAAGCGGCGATTCCGAGCAATGTCCACACCAGGAAGTATCCCGCGCCCACCAGCGCGGTCAGCCGGCCCAGGCGCGTCTTACCGGTGCTGCCGACGGCCTCCCGGTAGCGCCACAGCATCGGCACCAGCGACGGCAGCATCATCGCTGCCATCATCACGACCCACATGCCGAGGAACGACGCCGCAGCGCCGGTCCACGTCTGTCCGCACATCGGCGTCCACGCCATCGACATCGTCCAGCCGCCCGGCATCGGCATCTCGCCCATCGCATGCATGGTCGCGCACCATGCGACCGTCATCGCAACGCTGGTGGCGAACAGCAGCGCCGAGACGCCGAAGAAGGCGCGATGGGAAGCTCGCTCGGAAACCATGCGCGTGCCTCAATACTGATCGTGCCGGCGTACCCACGCCATCGTAAAGTCGAGGCCGCCCTCGTCACGGCCTTTCGGCACCAAATCGAGGTAGTGGTAGGCGCCGTTGAGCATATCTACACCACGCGAGTAGCAGGAATATGTGTGAAACACTTCACTCTGGTCATTCCTGCAGAACACGCTGATGCCGACCTGGTCCGCACCGTGTTCGGCTTTTCGGGTGGCAAGCCATTTCGCATGCGGAACGACTTTTGGCCGTGCGGCCTCTTGCTGTCAGCCATGATGATCCTCCGTGTATTTCAGAAAGCGATCAATAAGGTCAGGCATCCACTCATCCGGTTCGTCATGCCCGGCCCTGTGCCGGCGATCCACGTCTTGAAGCGCCTCCGTCGTTGGTCAGGTTCCGAGCGCGGCGGGCTGGTTGATCGTCGTGAGATAGACTAGGACCGGGGCATCGAACGGGGGGAGTGACAAGTATGGCGGGATTTCGATGGACTCGCTGATCACGGCCGCGGCGCGTGCGCTCGCGGCGGGCGATCCGCTCGGCGCGCTGAACCGGGTCGCCCTGCGTGACGACGCGCCGGCGCTGGCGCTGCGCGGCATCGCGATGGCGCAGCTCGGCGATCTGGTCCGGGCCAAGGCCCTGTTGCGGAGGGCTATACGCGCGTTCGGCCCGAAAGAGGCCGTGGCCCGTGCGCGGTGTGTCGTCGCCGAGGCCGAGATCGCGCTCGTCTCCCGCGACCTCACCTGGCCGGCGAAAGAGCTCGACGCTTCGGCGGCAACGCTCGAAGCGCATGGCGACCGGGTCAACGCCGCGCATGCGCGCTATCTCGAGGTCCGCCGTCTGCTGCTGATCGGGCGGCTCGACGAGGTCGAGCGCAGGCTCGCCGAACTCGACCCCGCGCCACTCCCGCCGGCGTTGAGAGTCGCCCACGAACTGGTCGTTGCGGGGATTGCGATGCGACGGCTGCGGATAAAGACGGCGCGCGCGGCAGTTGCCCGCGCCGAGCGGGCCGCGCGCCAGGCCGGCATCGCGGCGCTGGCGGCGGAAGTCGAAAGCACATCCCTCGTCCTGAACGCACCCGCGGCCCGCCTGATCGCGCGCGGCAAGCAGCGATTGCTCCAGCTTGAGGACGTTGAAGCGTTATTGTCATCGAAGGCGCTCGTGGTCGACGCCTGCCGTCACGTCGTGCGCGACGGAGCCCGGCTGGTC
>JAQGJF010000120.1 GCA_028290765.1 Tardiphaga sp. | reverse complement strand
GCCTGAACGGCGAATCCTCCTCGCCCTCGAACACCTCCTTGGCGCGTTCGGCGAGCACGATCGGCGCAAACGGCCGGAACGCCTGGCGATGCTTGACGCGGCTGTTGAGGATATCCTTCATTTCGGGCTTGCGCGGATCGGCCAGCAGGCTGCGGTTGCCGAGCGCACGGGGGCCGAATTCGGAGCCACCCTGAAACCAGCCGATCACCTTCTGATCGGCCAGCAGTTTTGCGGTGTCGCGGCAGATATTATCGCTGCGCACGGTGGTGGTCTGGATGCGAACCAGAAACTTCCCCGTCGCACTGTCGATGTCCCCGTCGGTATAGCGCCTGCCGACATAGGAATGATCCATGACGAACGAACGAGGCTGTTTCAAAACCTCGATATGGCCGTAAGCGGCGCAGCCGATCGCGATTCCGTCGTCACCCGCGGCCGGTTGAATCCAGACGTTCTCGAAGCCGGCCTCGCGCGCGAGGCGGCCATTGGCCACGCAGTTCAGCGCGACGCCGCCGGCAATGACCAGATTTTTGGCGCCGGTGCTCTCGCGAAGCCAGCGGGCGCGGGCCAGCAGCACGTTCTCGGTATCATCCTGAACCCGCCAGGCCATGTCCTCCCAATGCCGCATCGACGGGCTGCCTTCCCACTTCTCGTCGCCACCCGTCACATAGGGCTGCTTGAATTCCGTGGTCCAATGCGGGACGCGCAAACTGCCGTCGGCGAGTTCAAGCAGATGTTTGACCTGCTCGCGCCGGCCATAGGGCGCCAGCCCCATCAACTCGCCGCATTTGTTCCAGTCGCCGAAAATGTAGGATGAAGCCCGGCTGTAGAGCGCGCCGAGGCCCGGCATGTTGAAGAACTCGTCGCTGAGGAAGCCGCGGTCGGGTTCCATCCAGACCTTCTTCAGGCATTCGAGCCTGGTGCCGCTGAATTTGTAGTAGCTCTCGGATTCACGCGCGAGCGGTGTCGCGGTGTCGCTGGACGGATAGGGCTCGACGACGTCGGACCGGTAGCTGCCGACACCGTCGACGATCATGACGACGCCCTCTTCGAACGGGGAGACCGCAAACGCGCTGTAGGCGTGCGCCAGATGGTGCGAGATCGACACCACCTTGTCGGAGCGCGACAGGTACAGCGGGTGCTTGACGGCGTCGGGTCGTTCATATTCGCGGAGAAAGCCCGGCATGTCCTGATACACTAGGCGTTCTTCCATTTCCGGCACCGGCAGCAGATAGCAGTTGCGGACCACCAGATCGACGTCGTCGAGGGTAATACCCTCGGCATCCAGGCAATAATCTATCACTTCCTTGTAGAAACCGCTGGCGTGCTTTTCCCGGGTGATCCGCTCTTTGGCGATGGCGAATGCAATGACGCCGTCGCGCAGCAAACAGGCGCTCACATCGTGGTCGTAGGTGTTCAGGCCAAGGATATAGGTGTGTTGTTTGGGCATGGACCATCTTCTGAGGAAATTGGGTTGGGAGTCTGAATATCGAAAAATGATCCCCGGAGCCTGAACGATCAGCCTTGTTCATATTCGCGTTCATATTCGCGCTTGGTCATATGCGGCTGGCGCTCCTTTGGCGAGTGCGGAAGGTCGATCGCACGCAACGCCCGATCCGGGATGGCCTTCCTGCGCCAAATAGCTGAGCCGCGGCCTCCGCCAGCGTCGCCTCGCCATCCTGCAGGGCCGGCACCTTGCCCATCGGATTGACGCTCAGGAACTCCAGGGTCTTTTGCGCGCCGGTGGAGATGTCGGTCAGCACCCGCTCATAGGGCTGGCCGGTCTCCTCCATCAGCCATAATGCCGAAAACGAGCGCGAGCGCGGCGACCAGTACAGTTTCATCATGGCGAATCCCCTCAATGAGCCTGCCATTTCTGCGGTTGTTCGGCGGCAAGTTCAATGAGGAAGATGGTCCGGCCGCGGCGCTGAGGGGGCACGGGTTCGGCCGGCAGCATTTCTCACGGTTTGAAATAGCCTGCGAGCGTCTTGTCGAGCCGCTTCGCCAGCAAGGCGCGCGCGCCGTCGCGGAGCGCGGCGCTTTTGGCTGCCTCTGCCGCGGGCGCCGGAAATGGAATCTCGGTGAGGACAGGTCCCCGCTCCTCCAAAAAGGCCGCCGCCAGCAGCGTTCCCACCGACAGCGACGGATTCTTCTGGATCTCGAAGGTCTGGCCGTCGAACACCGTCACCTGCACATTGGCGAAGAGATAGTTGTGACCGATGAGGTCGCCGATGCCGCGTTTCAAAATGCCGACGCCTTGCATGGTCTGATTGGTGCCGGGGAACGTTCCGGTGAATCGGGTGATGACGACGTAGCGGCCACAGCCGCTGTTCGCCGCAACCTGCTGCACGATCGCGGGCAGTTCGGCCGCGGGTTTGCGAAATAATTTCGGCGCGGGATCGTAATAAGGGTCGAAAGCACTGCTGGCATAGGCGATTCGTCGCACGTTGACGCCCGTCAGTGCGGCCCGAACCCGCGCGACCGCCAGATCGTCGAGGCCCCAGCCGTCGACCGGCACCTGGGCCTCCTCATTGCCGAACACGGTCAGGCCGATGGTCTGAACCGTGAAATGGGTACCGACCGCAGCGATGACGCCCATCTGGCATGGCCCGCTCTCGGCTGCCGCTGCCGGCGCCTTCGCGCCAGTTTTGGTCTTCGGCGCGGATTTCTTGACGGCCGGCTTGGTGCCAGGCGCGCCCTGGGTTGCCGTCGACCCCGGCGCAGGCGGCGTTTGCGCGGACACGCCCGACGGGCTGCACGATAGCAGCAGCGCGAAGATGAAAGACATGACACTGCGGGGACGCGCGGCCAGGCGCGCGCCCGTGAAAGCTCGAACGATCAAGATTGGGCTCCGGCGGATTTTGCGTGACGAGGAAGGCGGGTTGGTTCGGCCGGATGAAACTAGAGGGTGTTTTCAGCGCCCGCAAGATCGCGGCGGCCCGAGCGAGTCGATCCTGCACGACAAAAAAAAGCCCCCGCGAGATCATCGCGGGGGCTTCGTTCGTGGTGACCAGGCGCGGCTTATGCCGCCTTGGCAGTCGTTGCGAGATCGAAGCGGTCGAGGTTCATCACCTTGGTCCACGCCGCCACGAAGTCCTTGACGAACTTCTCCTTGGCGTCCGAGCTGCCATAGACTTCCGCGAGCGCGCGGAGCTGCGAGTGCGAGCCGAAGATCAGGTCGGCGCGTGTGCCGGTCCACTTCACCGCCTTGGTTTTGCGGTCGCGGCCCTCGTACTCACCGTCGGAGCCGGCCGGCTGCCACTCCGTGCTCATGTCGAGGAGGTTGACGAAGTAGTCGTTGGTCAGCGTTTCCGGCTTCTTGGTGAAGACGCCGTGCTTCGCGCCGCCGGCATTGGCGCCGAGCACGCGCAGGCCGCCGACGAGAACCGTCATCTCCGGTCCGGTCAGCCGCAGCAGTTGCGCGCGATCCACCAGCGCCTCCTCGGGCGCCATGAACTGCGGCTTGCTGCCGACATAGTTGCGGAAGCCGTCGGCGCGCGGCTCGAGCGGGGCGAAGGACTCGACGTCGGTCTGTTCCTGCGACGCGTCCATGCGGCCAGGCTTGAACGGCACTTTCACGTCGATGCCGGCATCCTTCGCGGCCTTCTCGACTGCCGCGCAACCGCCGAGCACGATCAAGTCGGCGAGCGACACCTTCTT
>JAQGJF010000114.1 GCA_028290765.1 Tardiphaga sp. | reverse complement strand
CGGCATCGCCCAGGGCATCGGTACGGCGCTGTACGAAGAGTCGCCATATGACGCGGCGGGTGAACCGCTCGCCACGACGTTCGGCGATTATATGATGCCGTGCGCGCCGGAAATCCCACGGATCGCGATCCGGCATTTCGTTTCGCCTGCCCACAACACCCAGCATGGCGTCAAGGGGATGGGCGAGGGCGGCGCCATCGCCCCGCCGGCGACCATCGCCAACGCGCTGGCGGACGCATTTCGCGACATCGGTGCCAGGTTCAGCGAAACCCCGATGACGCCGCGCCGTGTCTCCGAGGCGGTAGCGCGGGCCAAGGGCGATATTGAGGGCGATGTTGAGGGGGATGCTGCATGAAATCCGCCGCGTTCGAATATAGCCGGCCCGGAACGGTCGCCGAAGCCGTTGCACTGCTTGCTGGCGCCGAGGGCGCAGCCATGCCGATCGGCGGCGGACAATCGCTGCTCATCCTGATGGGCCTGCGCCTGACCATGATCGACACGCTCGTCGATGTCTCACGCCTGCCGGACCTTCGCGAGGTCAGGGATGACGGCGGCCATGTTTTCATCGGCGCATCGACCACCCATGCCATGATAGAGGACGGCAAGATCCCGGATCCCTCGTCGGGTCTGATGTCGCGGGTCGCCGGCAAGATCGCCTACCGTGCGATCCGCAACCTCGGCACGATCGGCGGCAGCATGGCGCTGGCCGATCCTTCGGCAGACTGGCCGGCGTGCCTGATGGCGCTCGATGCCGAGGTGAGCATCGTCGGGTCGGACGGACCGCGCTGGGAAAAGGCCGAAACGTTCGTCCGCGGCGCTTATGAGACCAGCCTGGCCCCGGCGGAGATCGTGGTGGGCTTTCGTATCGCGCGCCGCAAGCCGATGCGATGGGGAACAGCCAAGGTCAGCCGCAAGAGCGGCGCCTTTGCGGATTCCATGGCGGTGTTCGTCGAGACGTCCGGCGAAGCCCGGGTGGCGTTGACGGGCACCACGTCGCACGCGCGCATTCTGCCACGCGTCAGCCAATATGCGCAGGACCACGGCATCGTCGATCCCGGCGATTTGCGCGCGGTCATTCTCGATGACCTGACCGAAATCGTACCGGACGCGGATGCCTATCAGCGGCGGTGCCACATTGCCACGGTGTCGCGCGCCATCACCGAAGCGAGGAACCCGTGACCCTCACGCATCTGACAATCAACGGCGAAGCCGTTTCACAGGAGATCAATCCGCGCGAAAGCCTCGCGGATTTCCTGCGCGAGCGCCGCAATCTGACCGGCACCCATCTGGGCTGCGAGCATGGCGCCTGCGGCGCCTGCACGGTGTCGCTGGACGGAATGGTGGTGCGCTCCTGCGTCGTGCTCGCCGTGATGTGCGACGGCCGCGCCATCGAGACCATCGAGGGCACCCGAAAGACCGAACCGATGGACGTCATCCGGCGGCATTTTCACCAGAAGCACGCGCTGCAATGCGGCTTCTGCACGCCCGGCATGCTGATGATGGCCCGCGACATCATCGCCCGCCATCCCGACCCCAGCGAGAGCGTGATACGGAGCCAGCTGAGCGGTCAGATCTGCCGGTGCTCCGGCTCTGCCGGCATCATTGCGGCAATTGAATCGGCGGCGAGGGAAATCCGGGAGAGTGTGGCGTAGACAGAGAGCGGCGCCGCGGCATCCCTTTCTTATCCCTCCCCCTTGTGGGGAGGGTGGCTGGCCGAAGGCCAGTCGGGTGGGGGTAAACAACGGCGGGATCGCTTGTGGCGACCCCCACCCCGGCCTCCGCTTCGCTCGGCCGACCACGATCGAGCAAAGCTCGATCGGCCCCCACAAGGGGGAGGGATCGCACACCGTCACCCTTCAAATAGCAAGCGCCGCAAGCAGCCCGCTCTATCCCCCCGACGCGACCTGGATGTTGCGGCCTCGCGTGGCCCATCCGGTCATGCGCCGCTCGATGAAGGCGAAGATCAGATAGGTCACGATGCCCATGATCGCGATGACGAAGACACCGGCGAACATCAGGGGAATCCGGAACTGGGACGATGCCTGCAGCATCAGGTAGCCGATCCCGTCATTCGAGGCGATGGTTTCGGCGATCACGGCGCCGATGAAGGCCAGCGTGATCGAGACCTTGAGCGACGCAAAGAAATACGGCATCGCGCGCGGCAGCCCGACCTTGAACAGCAGGTCGGCCTTGCTGGCGCCGAGCGACAGCAGCACGTCTTCCAGTTCCGGCTCGACGGTCGCGAGGCCAGTGGCGATGTTGACCGCAATCGGAAAGAAGCTCAGCAGGAACGCCGTCGCGATCGCCGTGGGCTGGCCGATGCCGAGCCAGAGCACGAGCAGGGGCACGATCGCCACCTTGGGGATCGAATTGAACCCGATCAGCACCGGATAGAGCCCGACATAGACCAGCCGCGACGATCCGATGATCACCCCGAGCACCATGCCGAATCCGACTCCAAGGCCGAAGCCGGTCATGGTGCTGCTCAGCGTGAACAGCGCATGCTGCATGATCGGAACGCGATTTTCGACGAAGGCTGCGAAGATCGCGGTTGGCGCCGGCAGCACGAACGGCTTGATATCCAGCGCCACGACGGCGATCTGCCAGGTCAGCAGCAGGCCGCCGATCACGATCCAGGGAATGGCCGTCTCCAGGCGGCGACGATTGGTCGATGTCATTTCAGACAGCCTTCAAGGTTCGGGCGGCAGCTTTTCCCTCGCTGCGAATCTGCGCGATCTCGTTGCGGATCTTGTGAACGATGTCGATGAAATGCGGGTCGAACGTGGTTTCGATGGTACGCGGCCGCGGCAGGTCGACCTGATGCGTCGCAATCACCCGGCCCGGCCGTGCGCTCATGACGAAGATGACGTCGGCCAGATATGCCGCCTCGCGAAGATCGTGCGTCACCAGGATGGTGGTGAATTTCTTCGTCATCCAGATCGATTGCAGCACGCCCCACAATTCCTCGCGCGTGAAGGCGTCCAGCGCGCCGAACGGCTCGTCGAGCATCAATAGCTCAGGTTCATGGATCAGCGACCGGCACAGATTGGCGCGCTGCTGCATGCCGCCGGACAGCATCCAGGGATAACGATCCTCGAACTCCTCGAGGCCGACGGTGCACAGCAGGTCGCGCGCCTTTTCAAGGTATTCGTCGCGATGCGCCCGCAGTCGCCCGCGATGCGGCTGAACGATCTCCAATGGCAGCATCAGGTTGGACAGCAGCCGTCGCCACGGCAACAGCGTCGGATTCTGGAACGCCATGCCGACGATCTTCAACGGGCCGTTCACGGTCTTGCCGGCGACAGAAACAGTGCCGCCGGTGGCGCGCTTGAGGCCGGTGACCAGCTTCATCAAGGAAGATTTGCCGCACCCCGAAGGGCCGACCACTGCGGCAAATTGTCCGCGCTTGATCGACATCGTGGTCCCGCTGAGCGCAAGCGTGCTCTCGGAGACGTCGTATTTCAGCGATACGTCCTGAAGGCTGACAAATTCAGGCATCGCGGTTCCAGGCAGGGGATAATGCAGCTTCGCGGACGCTTCGGACAGCTGCATGGTTTCAGACCAGCTTCAGTTCGGACGGGTCGGGGAGGAAGCGATTATCGTAATATTGCGAAAGCTCCGGCACCGCAGGCAATCCGAAACCTTCCTTGATGATGGCGATGCCGGCGGCCATCCGGGCCGGATCCAGGTGCCCGAGGCCATGGGCGCGCACGTTCTCGGTCAGCACATGCTTGTTCAGCACCCATTCCAGCCGCGCGACTTCGACCTTGGTCTGCAGCAACGGCTCTCTCCTGACCACGGCGGCGATGGTCGCCGTGGGATCCTTGACGCTCGCCTTCCAGGCCCGCGCGGTGGCCAGCGTCACGCGCCGGCAGAGGTCGGGTTCCTTTTCAACCATTGCCCGGCTGGCGATCAGCGCGTTGGAGGGAAAGCTGAAACCGAAGTCCGAAAAATACAGGAAGTGAAGATCTTCCATCTTCGCCCCCGCATCGATCAGATTGAAGATCGAGGTATAGTCGAAGCCAATCACGCCATCGATGGTGCCGCGCAGCAGCAGGCTGTCGCGCAATTTCACGTCGACCGTGGTCCAGTTGACTTTCTTCGGATCGATATTGGCGCGTTCCAGCAGGGCCGGCAGCACCTTGGTCGCGGCAGATGCCGCGCCGATCCCGATCCGGGCGCCATCGAGATCCTTCAGCGTATCGATCGGCTTCTTGCTGAAACTGAGCACGCAGGCCGGAAACCGGTCGAAGATGCCCAGCAGCATCTTGGGAGCTTCGTTCGGATTCCGGGCCGTGAACTCGACCAGCGTCGACGCATCTGCGAAGCCGAAGGCGTGGCTGCCGGACGCGACCCTGCCGACGGCCTCGCCCGAACCGGGCGAGCCGTCGATCTTCAGGCCGAAGCCCAGCTCCTTGTTGATGCCGCTCTCCTCGCCGAAATAGAACGGGCTGTTGCCACCGTAGATCCGGAAGTCCAGCGTGAACGGAATGTCCTTGGCCTGCGCCCGCGCGATTCCGGGCATGCCGAGCGTGGCGGCTCCCATCGCGCCGACGCCGGCTCGCAGCAGGTCGCGCCGCGTCAGCTTCGAACCCTGAACCACTTGTTGCGCAATGCGTCGGTTGTTCATGCAGGTTCTCCAGCCAGCGGTTACGAGTGCTACGTGAGGCATGTGGCCGGCGTGCCCTCGAGCGAGCAATGGCCGACATAATGCCGAGGATGCGGTAATCGAGACGCCAAAGCCTAGGTGGGGAGGTTCATCATCGCAAATAACTAAATCCGCTGGATTATGTCCATTCGGTGATAGATCGCAGCGCACGCTCGCCGCTTGCGAACTTTTGCAGCAAACGCCGCACAGTCCTTGTGCCTTGTGCATCTAAATCAGCCGGACCGGTTCGCGGCGCAGTCGAGCGTGCAAGTCGAAGCCGCGTCGCCGCCATATATCGCTGATGCAGATCAATCGAGAGCATTTATTGATTTGTCTGCGTGCGCGCGTCTCTCTATCGATCGGCCATCGGTTTTCAAAGCGGGATGGCGTTGAATCGAATGAGCACCACATCGACGATGCGAGTGATCGCACTGCAAAAACACGGCGGCATCGAGCAATTGAAACTCGATCGCTGGCCGATGCCGGTGGTGACCGACGATCAGGCGCTCGTCGAAGTCAGGTCCTGCGGCCTGAACTATATGGACGTCTTCGTGATGCACGGCATGCCCGATCTGCACACGACGATGCCGCGGATTCCCGGTGGCGATGTCGCCGGCATCGTGCGCGAGGTGGGACAAAATGTCCCGGCCGACTGGGTCGGCAAGCGCGTGGTGCTGTTTCCACGGTTCCCGGAAGGCGGCGTGCTCGGCGAACACGGTAATGGCGGGCTTTGCGAATTCATCGCGGTGGACAAGCGGCAGCTGATCGAAATTCCCGACGGCGTTGATTTCGATGCCGCCGCCGCGCTGCCGATTGCCTATGGCACGTCGCATCGCATGCTGTTCACGCGCGGTCATATCAAGGCCGGCGAAAAGGTCCTGATCCTCGGCGCTAGCGGCGGCGTCGGCGTCTCCTGCGTGCAATTCGCCAAGATGGCGGGCGCGGAAGTCTTCGCCTGCACCAGCAGCGAAGAAAAGGGCCGCAAGCTTACCGAGCTCGGCGCCGACCACATCATCAACTACATCGAGACGCCCGAATTTTCCAAGGCGGTCTGGGCGGCGAGCGGCAAGAAGGGCGTCGATGTCGCCATCAATTTCACCGGCGGCGACACCTGGATCCAGACCCAGCGTTGCATGGCGGTGGGCGGACGCATCCTGACCTGCGGATCGACCGCGGGCCATAATTGCGAGATCGACGTCCGATTCCTGTGGCATCGCGAAACCGAAATCATCGGGTCGCGCGCCTATGTGCCCGCGGACATCGTCGCCTGCCTTGACCATGTGGCGACCGGCCGGCTCAGGCCGGTGGTCGAATCCGTCTTCCCGCTGGAGCAGGCCGCGGACGGCGTCCGGCTGCTGGAAGATCGCAGGATCTTCGGAAAGGTGATCATCAAGCTATGACCGGTGCGATAAAGAATCTCGGCTGCCTCGGCATCGAATATCGGCACGACGCCCGTCCCGCCGTGATCGATCTGTGGGATCCCGAACGTCCGCGCGAGATCGATTACCCGACCTATCACGCGTCCTGCGACGCCGTCGCGCGCGGCCTCGTCGAGCGCGGTTTCAAGCCCGGCGAGCGGATCGGCCTGCTGTGTTCGAACCGGGTCGAATTCCTCGAGATTTTCTACGGCGCGATGCGCGCCGGCGTGGTGCCGGTCTCGATCGGCGTCCTGCTGCTCAAGGACACCGTCAACTGGATCATCCAGGATTCGGACGTCCGGCTGGTGTTCTGCGAAGCGAGCCTGCGCGCCAATCTGCCGGATGGCATCGCCACGGTCGATATCGATTCCGACGGCGCGACGGGACTGGCGGCCTTCAAAAATCCCGGCCCGTTCACGCCGTTCGTTCCCGGGTACGATTCGGTGGCGTTCCAGCCCTATACGTCGGGATCGACCGGCCGTCCGAAGGGCGTGGAATTGTCCCACCGCGCCCATAGCTGGGTCGCCGAAACCATCTCGCGCGACCGCGATTTCGCGCCGTCCGACCGCATGATCGTTGCCGCGCCGTTGTATCACAAGCACGCGATGAACTCGATCAAGTGCGTGCTGGTCGGCGGGTCGACCGTGGTGCTGATGCGCAAGTTCGACGCGCGGCGCTATATCGAGGCCATCAACCGCTACCGGACCACGGTGGTCTCGGGCGTACCGACGATCTTCGCGATGATGCTGCAGCAGCGCGATCTTCTCGCCGGCAATGATTATTCGTTCGTGC
>JAQGJF010000104.1 GCA_028290765.1 Tardiphaga sp. | reverse complement strand
GTCGACGCGGCGGTCTGCCATTACGCGCTGACCGTGATGATCACCGCCGGATTGTACGAGACGTCAGGCGATTGGCTCTACGACATTGGCCTGCCGGGAAAGAGCGGGATCGGTGGCGGCATCGTCGCCGTCTCTCCCGGCAAAGGAGGATTCGGCACCTTCGCGCCGCCGCTCGACGCCGCGGGTAACAGCGTGAAGGGACAGCTTGCCGCGAAGTTTCTGTCCCAGCGCCTGGGAATGGATCTGTTCGTATCGCAACCGGAAGATTGAAGCAGATGGCAAGAAGGACGGCCAGGCCCTGCGCCTGACCCATCCAGACCGAGCAACTCGGGAGGACGCTATGGCAACGCACACGATGTCGATCGGAGCAATGCGCGAAGACGCACAGGCCTCCTGGGTACCAATGATTGCCATTGCACTCGGCCAGATGATCATGTCTTTCAACGTCGCTTCGCTGCCTGTCGCGATGGGCGGCATGGTGGCGAGCTTCGGCGTTCCGCCGACAACGGTCGCGACCGGAATCGTGGCCTATTCCATGCTGGTGGCCGGCTTCGTGATGCTCGGCGCCAAACTCATCCAGCGGTTCGGCGCGTTGCAGGTGTTCCGTGGCGCCGTGGTTCTGTTCTGCGCCTCGCAGGTGTTGATGACTTTCAGTCCCACGGCGGCCTTGATGATCACGGCCCAGGCGCTGTGCGGGGTGGCCGGAGCGGTGATCGTGCCGTCGCTGGTGGCGCTGATCGCCGAAAACTACCGAGGCCGCCAACAGGCGACCGCATTGGGGGCGCTCGGCTCCGCCCGGGCCGGCGCCGGGGTGCTGGCGTTCGTCATCGGCGGCGTTCTCGGCACCTATATCGGCTGGCGTCCGGCCTTCGGAATCCTGATCGCCGTTTCCGCGATCGTCTTCTTTTTGAGTTTCCGTCTCAAGGCCGATCAAGGGCGGCCGGACGTGCAGATCGACATTGCAGGCGTTGTTCTGGCGGCATCTGCGATCATCCTCATCGCTTTCGGTTTCAACAATCTGAACCAGTGGGGCCTGGCGCTGGCGACCCCCAATGCGCCGTTCAATCTGCTTGGCCTGTCTCCGGCCCCGATCATGATCGTGTTCGGCATCGTACTCGGCCAGGCCTTCCTGACGTGGACGCACCGGCGTCAGGCCGCGGGCAAGACGCCGCTGCTGGCCCTCGAGGTGATCGATTCGCCGCAGGAGCGGGCCGCGGTCTACGCGCTGTTTGCCGTAGTCGCGCTGGAGGCTGCGCTGAACTTTTCGGTGCCGCTGTACATCCAGATCGTCCAGGGTCGCTCGCCGATTGCAACCGCCATTGCGATGATGCCGTTCAATCTCACGGTGTTCTTCGCCGCGATGCTGATCGTCAATTTCTATGACCGGCTGACGCCGCGGCAGATCGGCCGCTATGGCTTCGCGCTTTGCACGATCGCCTTGGTGTGGCTCGCCTTTGTCGTTCGCAATGACTGGAGCGAAATTCCCGTGCTGTTCGGGCTGGTGCTGTTCGGCATCGGGCAGGGCTCGCTGGTCACCTTGCTGTTCAACGTGCTCGTCACCGCTTCACCCAAGGAGCTTGCAGGCGACGTCGGATCGGTGCGCGGCACCACGCAAAATCTCGCCGCGGCGGTCGGCACCGCCGTCGCCGGTGCGCTTCTGGTCGGCCTCCTGAGCGCCATCGCGCTCGGCAGCATTGCCGCGAGTCCAAAGCTGCCGGTGGAAATCAGCAACCAGGTGAATCTCGACAACATCACCTTCATCAGCAACGAACGGCTGCGCAGCGTGATGGAGAGCACGACGGCAACGCCGCAGCAGGTTCAGGAAGCCGTTCGCGTGAACACCGAAGCGCGCCTGCGGGCCTTGAAGATCGGACTTCTGATCATGGCGGGTCTCGCGCTGCTCGCGGTCATCCCCGCCGGACAACTCCCGAACTACCTCCCCGGAGAGATCCCAAGCGACGAGCCCGCGGGCACGCGCCCGAAATCGACCTGATCCCGCCACGGCGGAACATGTTCCGTCAGGCCGAGAGACCAGGAAGACGAGAACAAAGGAGACAGTCCATGGATGCAATCGATCGTCGCCATGCGCTACGGGGAATGATGTGCGTCGCCTTGGCCGCAGGTTTCGGAGCAACCCTCCTCCCGAACACCGTCGAGGCCATGCCGCTCGTGCCTCAGAAAGATCTCGTTAGCAAAGATCTTGGCAGCAAGGTCGATGTCCCTGGGGAGAAGCCTCAACCGATCGCCTCGCGTCCGCCCAGGCGCCCGATGGCCCGTCCGCGACGCCCCATCCACCATCACCGGCGCCCCCGCAGGGTCTGCTGGTTGCACAGAGGACGACGCGTCTGCCGCTGGCGCTATTGAGCGCGCCAGATTCACGGCGCTCGCGCTGTGAGCGGCAGGAGCACGCCAGCTACGCTCACCTGATTCCATTGGCTCCACATCGAGGAGGATCGCATGACCACCTATGACAGCAGTCCGCGCTCGCACGCCGATAATTTTTCCACCCCGCCGTTCTGGATCTGCGTTCTCCTTGGAATCGTGATGATCCTCGCCGGATTCCTGGTGTTGGGCGACGTCATGCTGGTGACGGTGATCAGCACGATGTTCATCGGCATGATCTCGATCGCCGCGGGCGGCTTCGAAATCATCCACGCATTCTGGACCAAGGGATGGGGCGGATTCCTGTGGCAGGTGCTGCTCGGCATCCTGTACATCGCCTTCGGCGTCGTGCTGGTGAGCCAGCCGGTCGCCAGCGCCCTGATCCTGACCTACATCCTCGGACTGACGCTGCTGATATCCGGCTTCGTTCGAATCCTGCTCGGCATCAGCCGCTGGAAGGATGCCGGCTGGATCATGCTGCTGTCGGGAGCGTTCGGTGTTCTGGCCGGGCTGGTCATTCTGACGGGATTCCCGATGACCGGCCTGTGGGTGCTCGGATTCCTGCTCGGCGTCGACCTGATATCTCACGGTATCGCCTGGTTGGGTTACGCTTGGCAGCCGGTCAGAAGAGCCGCCTAGCCATATTGGCGTTAGACCCTCGGCAACCAGGTGCGACATGTCCCGGTTCAGGAAATTTGGTGAAACAGGACTGGCCATCCTCGCGATCGGGTGGAGCATCTTGGCGTCGGGACCACCGGCGCAGGCCCAGCAAGATGCCGCCGTGTTGCTTCGGAATGTCCGCATCTTCGATGCAAAGAGTGCCGTTGTCTCGGGCGCCTCCAACGTCCTGATCAGGAACCACAAGATCGAGAAAATCTCGACCGCCGCGATTGCGGTCGATACCACGCAAACGACGACCCTGAATGGCGGGGGACGCGTGCTGATGCCAGGCCTCATCGACGCGCATTGGCACGCGATGCTGATACGTGCGACGCCGGTTGCGCTGATGGGAAGCGACGTTGGCTACACCAACCTGGTTGCTGCCGCGGAAGCTTCAGACACGTTGATGCGCGGATTCACCACGGTTCGCGATATGGGCGGCCCCAGTTTCGGACTCAAGCGGGCCATCGATGAAGGTCTCGTGCCAGGACCACGCATTTATCCCTCGGGCGCCATGATCACCATCACCGGCGGTCATGGTGATTTTCGCCAGCTGCCGGAGCTGCCCCGTATCGTCGGCGGCCAGCTTAGCCGCATGGAACAGATGGGCGGAAGCATGGTGGTCGACAGCCCCGACGAGGTCCGGGTGCGGGCGCGTGAACAATTGATGCAGGGGGCGACGCAGGTCAAGCTGACGGCCGGCGGCGGCGTCTCGTCGCCCTTCAGCCCGATCGATGTCTCCACCTTCACCGAACCCGAGTTGCGCGCCGCCGTCGAGGCCGCCGAGAACTGGGGCACGTATGTCGCCGTACACGCCTATACGGCGGTGGCGATCCAGCGGTCGATTGCCGCGGGCGTCAAATGCATCGAACATGCTCACTTGATGGACGAGAAGACGGCACAACTGATGGCGGAAAAAGGCATATGGTTGAGTACGCAGCCATTTCTTGATGATGAGGACGCCCCTCGGGCGCTGGGACCGGCGGAACAAGAAAAGCTGTTGCAGGTCATGCGCGGCACCGACACGGTCTACGCGCTGGCGAAGAAGTACCACCTCAAGACGGCGTTCGGCACGGACATCCTGTTTTCCCCGGAATTGGCCAAGCGGCAGGGGGCTCAATTGACCAAGCTCACCCGCTGGTACGCGCCGGTTGAAGTGCTCAAGATGGCCACCGCGACCAACGGAGAGCTGCTTACGATGTCCGGGCTTCGCAATCCCTATCCCGGCAAGCTCGGCGTGGTGGAAGAAGGCGCGCTGGCCGATCTGCTGCTGATCGACGGCAATCCCATCGACAACATCAAGCTCATCGAAGACCCGGCAAAGAATTTCATTCTCATCATGAAAGACGGCAAGATCTACAAGAACCTCCTCGCCGGCAATGGTGAGAAATAGCAGGAACTATCGAACGTCACGGTTTGCAACAAGTCCAATGGACTCACACAGGAGAATGCATCCATGTCCGATCTCGTGGCAATCGTCTACCCGTCCGAACAAAAGGCAGAGGAAGTCCGGCAGCGGCTGTTTCAGTTGCAGAAGGAATATCTGATCAAGATCGGCGATGCCGTCATCGCGGTCAAAACGGAAGCCGGCCCGGTGAAACTCAATCAGCTCGTCAACACGACGGCGATGGGGGCCGCCTCCGGCAGTTTCTGGGGACTGCTTGTGGGTATCCTCTTTCTCAATCCGATTATCGGCGTTGCCCTGGGCGCGGCGTCCGGCGCGCTCGGCGGAGCGCTGACTGACTACGGCATCAACGACGCCTTCATGAAAGAGCTTTCGGCAAGCCTCAAGCCCGGCAATGCGGCGCTGTTCGTGCTGATCCAAGAGATGACCGCCGACAAGGTTCTCAAGGAGATCAAGGACGCGGGCGGCGTCGTGCTGAAAACGTCGCTTGACGATTCAAAGGAACAAAAGCTGCGTGAGGCTCTTGCCAAGGCGACGGTGGAGGAGCCACCGAAGCACGACAGCGCCCTGGCTTCCTGACCGGCATCGCCCCGCGAACCCAGACGGGCGCCGACCTTCCCGGCGTCTCGCCTGGCTTTTCAGGCCGCCCGAACCGAATTGAGGAACTTGCCGACCTCCAGCTTGAGCCGGCTGCTTTCGCCGGACAGCGACTTCGCGGCGGAGAGCACCTGCAACGATGCAGATCCGGTCTCGCTGGCGCCACGCTGCACGTCGGCAATGGTGGAGGAGACCTGCTCCGTGCCGTGCGCGGCCTGTTGCACGTTGCGGGAAATTTCCTGCGTCGCCGCGCCCTGTTCTTCCACCGCGGCAGCGATGGTGGACGCAATCTCGGACATCCGCGCGATGGTGTCGCCGATCTCCTTGATGGCACTGACCGATTCCTGCGTCGCGGC
>JAQGJF010000086.1 GCA_028290765.1 Tardiphaga sp. | reverse complement strand
TTACCGAGCAGAAACACGACCCCGCGCTCGTATTGCCGCAGAACGCGAAGCGAGCCGAGAATATAAATGACGGCGATGGCAATGATGACAGCAGTTCCACCCATGGTGGCTCTCCCTGGAAAACATCAAATCGAGCGGCGGCGCCGCGTCGCAATGAATAAATCGTCAACTTGATCGCAACATTTTATCTAATCAGGCCCGGCCGCGGATAACAGCGCATTACTATCTTGTGATCGGGCGGCCTGTGACGAACGGCACAGAACGTTCCCCGACTGGATCGGTGACGACCCGCGATGCGATGACGCCGCTGAACCACGACGGCCCTCTCCTGGAATTTGATCGGGACACTGCCCTCTCCCCACGGTCGCTGGCGCCGCCGTGGGCGGTCGTCGCCATGCCGGTCTCCCCGACAATGCTCCACCATCAACCCACCGGCTGATGCTGATCGGCAGAGAGTGCTTGCCGGTCGCGTCGATCACCGCCGGTGATTGCTTGAACGGACCGCGCCATTAAAAAAAATTTGGCGGAGCTCGAGGTCCCTGGAGAGGCGCGCACAAGCAGGCACTGGCGAAGACGCATATGACGGCTAAGTTCCCGCCGGGCCATCGTTTTTAACGCCAGGGTTGTATTTGACGTGTCCTGCCTCCCACCCAATTGCTGCAATTTTACCGATTTGCCCGTCGCTGGTTTCGGGAATCGGATTCACTCTACTTTAGGTTTTCGGTATCAGGGTCCCCCTCGTGGAACTACCAGGACACTCCCTGGTAGAATCTCAGATCAAATGCAGCGTCGACAGTGTATTTCAAGCGGGAGGCTCAGTTGAAGCATCACATTCTCAGGTTCTGGTCCGATGAGTCGGGGGCAACGGCGATCGAATACGGCCTGATCGCAGCGGGTATCGCACTTGCGATCATCGCAACGGTCAATCTGCTCGGCGACACCCTCAACACTAAATTTACCACGATCAACACCACGATAAACTAAGGTTCCATGTTTGCTGTCCGGCCGGGGCCCCGATTCCAGTCGGGGTCCCGTATCGCTGCAAGGTTTGATCCTTCAGGATCGCAGCGTCGGCGCCACTTCTCTGGCGACGTTGACCAGCGCGGCGATCAGCGGCGTCATTGGATCGCGCTGCGGAATCACCATTCCCACGCTGTAGGTGACGATGGGATCGACAATCGGAATGGTCCGGATGGTATCGGACAGTCCGAGTGTTTCCGCCAGCTTTGCCGGCATCACGCTGGCCCAGCGTCCGGTCTTCACATGGGTGTAGAGCACGATCACCGAATTGGACGTCAGCGTCGGCGTGGCTTCGGCGCCGACCGACCGCAGCGCGCGATCGATGATGCGGCGGTTCTGCATGTCCGGCGTCAGCAGGCATAACGGCACCTGCCCGACCTCTTTCCAGGTCACTTCATCGCGATCACCGAACATCCCGTCCCGGGACGTCAGCAACCGGTAGCTCTCATTGTAGAGCGGGATCGAGCGGACTTTTCCGACCGGCTCGTTTTCGAGGTAGGTCAGGCCGGCGTCGACCTCGAGGTTTTCCAATAGCCCGAGCACCGCCGTGGACGTGCAGGATACGATCTGAAACCGCACGTCCGGGTGGCGAGCCCGAAACGGCGTCGTCAGCTGCGCCACCATGCCGAGCACGGTCGGGATCGCGGCGATGCGTATTTCGCCGGACAGCTTGTCCTTGAGCGAATTGATCTCCTGGCGCATCGCGCGCGCATCGCCGACGATGCGCCGCGCCCAATCCAGCGTCCGCTCCCCCTCCGGAGTAAATCCCTGAAAGCGCGACCCGCGCTGCACCAGCATGACGCCGAGAATTTCCTCGAGCTGCTTGAGGCTCGTCGACATGGTCGGCTGGGTGACGCCACAGGCCTCGGCGGCGCGGCCGAAATGGCGCTCCTTTGCCAGGGCAAGCAGCAGTTCGAGTTTGTCGAGCAAGGACGAAACCTCTGGGTGAGTTTGGCAACTGTACCGGGCGGCCGGACGCCATTCAATGATGGAGCACCGCGGCGCTCCATCATTCATTCCGAAATCGTATCGATCGATTTCATATAGGCATTGATCGGGTTTCCGTATCGCCGCACGGGACTGCTTTATTGATCTTTGGAGCAATTCCAATTCTCATTGATGGCTAATAACCACCTGACAGAGAATGCGGATGTCCTCAGTTTACGAACCATGGAATGCCGAGCGCGGTGCCGAGATCATCAATGGCCTGGCCGATGTCGAAGGCGGGACACTGGTGATCCTGCACGCGCTGCAAGAGGCCTTCGGTTACGTGCCGGAGCCGGCGATCCCGATGGTCGCCTCCGCGCTCAATCTGTCGCGCGCCGAAGTCCATGGCGTCTTCACCTTCTACCATGATTTTCGCCGCGAGCCCGCCGGCCGGCACGTGCTGAAACTCTGCCGCGCCGAGGCCTGCCAGGCCGCCGGTGGCGATGCGCTGGCGGCACGCGCCGAAGCCAAACTCGGCGTAGCGATCGGAAATACCACGGCAGACAACCGGGTAACGCTGGAGCCGATCTATTGCCTCGGCCTCTGCGCGACGGCGCCTTCGGCGATGCTGGACGGCCGCGTGGTCGGCCGGCTGAACGAAGCGCGCATCGATGCTTTGGTGACGGAGGCGCAGCGATGACGATGCAGATCTTCATCTCGCGCGACGCGGGCGCGGTGGCGGTTGGCGCCGACGAAGTCGCTTCAATGCTGGAGCAGGCGGCTGGTGAGCGCGGCGTTGCCGTCGAGATCGTGCGGACCGGCTCGCGCGGATTGTATTGGCTGGAGCCGATGCTGGAAGTCGCGACACCGCAAGGCCGCATCGCCTTCGGTCCGGTGACCGAGGCCGATGTCGTCGCCGTGTTCGACGCGATGATCGTGGACGGCCCGCACCCCCTGCGGCTTGGTGTCACGGACGAGATTCCCTGGCTGAAGCGCCAGACCCGCCTGACCTTCGCCCGCTGCGGCGTGATCGATCCGCGCTCGATCGAGGATTACTGCGCCCACGGCGGCTACAAGGGTTTGGAGCGCGCACTGGCGCTCACCTCGGATGAGATTGTCGCCGACGTCACCACCTCGGGACTGCGCGGTCGCGGCGGCGCCGGATTTCCGACCGGCATCAAATGGAAGACCGTGGCGCAGACCAGCGCCGACCGGAAATTCATCGTCTGCAATGCCGACGAGGGCGACAGCGGCACCTTTGCCGACCGCATGATCATGGAAGGCGATCCCTTCGTGGTGATCGAGGGCATGACCATCGCCGGCATCGCGGTCGGCGCCACCAAGGGTTACATCTACATCCGCTCGGAATATCCGCACGCCGTCGCGGCGATGAATGCGGCCATCGCTTCCGCCAGGCGCGCCGGCGTTCTCGGCCGCAACGTCGGCGGGTCCTCGCAAAACTTCGATCTTGAAGTCCGGGTCGGCGCCGGCGCCTATGTCTGCGGCGAGGAAACCTCGCTGCTGGAAAGCCTCGAAGGCCGGCGCGGCATAGTCCGCGCCAAGCCGCCGCTACCTGCCCATAAAGGCCTGTTCGGCAAGCCGACTGTAATCAACAACGTGCTGTCCTTTGCGGCGATTCCGTTCATCCTGGCCGGCGGCGCCAAGGCCTATGCCGAGTTCGGCATGGGCCGCTCGCGCGGCACCATGCCGATCCAGCTCGCCGGCAATATCAAGAACGGCGGGTTGTTCGAGGTCGCCTTCGGCATCACGCTCGGCGAATTGGTCGACGACATAGGCGGAGGCACCGCGAGTGGCCGCCCAGTGCGCGCCGTGCAGGTCGGTGGACCTCTCGGCGCGTATTTCCCCCGCGCTCTGTTCGATACGCCGTTCGATTACGAATCCTTTGCGGCGCGCGACGGCCTGATCGGCCATGGCGGCATCGTGGTGTTTGACGACAGCGTCGACATGGCCAAACAGGCGCGTTTCGCGATGGAGTTCTGCGCCATCGAATCCTGCGGCAAGTGCACGCCGAGCCGGATCGGCTCGACCCGCGGCGTCGAAACCATCGACAAGATCCGCGCCGGCAACCGCGTGCCTGAAAACATCGCCGTGCTGGAAGACCTCAGCAACACCATGAAGTTCGGCTCGCTGTGCGCGCTGGGCGGCTTCACGCCGTATCCGGTGATGAGCGCATTGAAGCATTTCCGCGAAGATTTCGGCCCGGCGCCGACGCGCCTGCAAGCCGCTGAATAAGGAGATCGCCATGTCGCTGATCGAAGAAATCGATTTCGGAACCCCGCGCTCCAAATCAGAAACCATGGTGACGCTCACCATCGACGGGCAGAGCGTTACGGTGCCCGAGGGTACTTCGATCATGCGCGCGGCGATGGAGGCCGGCACTCAGATCCCGAAACTCTGCGCTACCGATATGATCGATGCCTTCGGCTCCTGCCGGATGTGCCTGATCGAGATCGAGGGACGCGCCGGCACGCCGGCCTCCTGCACCACGCCCGCCACCAGCGGCATCGTGGTCCACACCCAGACCGAGCGGCTGAAGAAGCTGCGCAAGGGCGTGATGGAGCTCTACATCTCCGACCATCCGCTGGATTGCCTGACCTGCGCCGCCAATGGCGACTGCGAATTGCAGGACATGGCCGGCGCGGTCGGCCTGCGCGACGTGCGCTATGGCTATGAGGGCGAAAACCATGTGTTCGCCAAATCCGATGGCGCGGTCAATCCGGCCT
>JAQGJF010000029.1 GCA_028290765.1 Tardiphaga sp. | reverse complement strand
GGCCGGGCGCGACGGGTTTATCTCACGCGCGCCGGGGCGAAGATGATCATCGCCATCCGCGAGAGCGTCGAGAGCATCGAACTGGAGATTCTCAGCCGCGTTCCGGAAGACGCGCTCAACCAGGCTGCCGAGACGCTGCGGGCGCTCAAGGACACATTGCTCGAAATGGCTGGCGCCGAGGCCGAAGAGGCCGAAAGCGCGGATATCAATATCGTCGAATAAGCACAGGGAGGCATCGCGTGCGTGGACTGAAAGACAAGGTAGCTATCGTAACCGGCGGCGGACAAGGCATCGGACGCGCCCTGAGCCTGAGGCTGGCTGAGGAAGGATGCAAGGTCGCGATCTTCGACCTGAATCCGGATGCCGGCAAGGAAACCGCGGGATTGGCCGGTGATGCCGTCGTCAAGACCTACGAGGTCGATGTCGGCGATTATGCCGCCGTCAAAGCCGCCGTCACCAGGGTCGAGGCGGAACTCGGACCGATCTGGGCGCTCATCAACAATGCCGGCTGGGACCGGCCGATGCCCTTCCTGGCGACCGATCAGGCGCTGTGGGACAAGATCATCCGCATCAATCTCTACGGACCGCTCAACACCCATCACGTCGTGGCGCCGCTGATGGTCGAGCGGCGCGCCGGCCGGATCATCAACATTGCCTCCGATGCCGCACGCGTCGGAACCAGCAATGAAGCGGTCTACTCCGCCTGCAAGGGCGGCCTGATCAGTTTCACCAAATCGGTGGCGCGCGAGCTTGCCAGCAAAGGCGTGCTGCTCAACGCCGTATGCCCGGGCCCGACCAACACCCCGATGATGGCGGCGGTGCTGGGCGAAGGCGAACAGGCTGTGAAGTGGAAGGACGCGATGGTACGCGGCATTCCTCTCAAGCGCATGGGCGAACCCGACGACTACGCCGGCATCGTCGCCTTCCTGGCGTCGGACGACGCCGGATTTCTGACCGGCCAGACCATCTCAGTGGCCGGCGGCATGAACATGATTTGAGCGTTTAGACAACAACCGAAATCAAACCAAACCGGCGTCGGCTCCGGCGCGCTAGGGAGTATCCAACATGAGCAACCCAGCCACTTTCGAAGACATCCTCTATGAAAAGCGCGAACGCGCCGCATGGGTGATCATCAATCGCCCAAAGCTCTACAACGCCTTCCGCGCCCAGACGATGGAAGAACTGATCAAGGCTTTCCAACTGGCGGGCAACGACAAGGGCGTATCGAGCATCGTCCTCACCGGCGCCGGCGACAAGGCTTTCTGCACCGGCGGCGACCAGAGCGCGCACGAAGGTCAATATGACGGGCGCGGAATTGTCGGCCTCCCGATCGATGAGTTCCAGTCGATCATTCGCGACGTGCCGAAGCCGGTGATCGCCCGCGTCAACGGCTTTGCGATCGGCGGCGGTAACGTCTTTGCTACTCTGTGCGACCTCACCATCGCCGCGGACACCGCGAAATTCGGACAGGTCGGCCCCAAGGTCGGATCGGTCGATGGCGGCTGGGGCACTGCCCTGCTGGCACGCCACATCGGCGACAAGCGGGCGCGGGAAATGTGGTTCCTGAATGAGATGTATACCGCCCAGCAGGCCTACGACATGGGATTGGTCAACAAGGTGGTGCCGGCTGCCGAGCTGGACGACGCCGTCAAGGCCTGGACCGACATCCTGGCCGAACGGTCGCCGACCGCGCTGGCTTTGGCGAAGCGGTCGTTCAATGCCGACAGCGAGAACATCCGCGGCATCAGCCTCGCGGCACTGAGCGCCGTCAAATTGTTCTACGACACAGAAGAGTCGAAGGAAGGTGTTCGTGCCTTCAACGAGAAGCGCAAGCCAGATTTCCACAAATACGTGAAGTGACGAAATCGGTCGCGAGCCATGGCCCCGCGGCGCCTTGATCCGGCCCAGCTCGCGTCCGTCCTGCCCGCAGGCGGGCGAACCCTGGTGCTTGCGTGCTCCAGCGAGTCGCTGCTGCTCGCCGAAGCCGTCATGCGCGCGGGCCGCGATTTGGGAGCGATGATTTTCAGCGGCATCTTCGTTCCCGGTCTCAACAGCCACACCTATCTGGCCAACCCGCTCTGCCGCGTCGAGACCTTCTTCCTCACGCCGGAATTGAAGGCGGCAGGCGACGCGGTAAGCTTTCTGCCGCTTTGCTACGGCGACATACTGGCTCGGCTGCGGACGGTACAAATCGACGCCGCGCTGTTCATGGCGACGACGCCGGACGCGAACGGTTGGTGCAGCTTCGGACCCGTGGTCGATTTTCTCGCCGAGCTTTGGCCGCGGATTCCGGTGCGGATCGCGCATCTCAACCCGCTGATGCCGCGCACCCACGGGCATCGCGGCATCCCCCATTCCGAACTGACCGCCGTCGTCGAACAGGAGCAGGAACTGCTCGGCTTTCCCGCAGCCACGGACGATCCGGTCGCCGATGCGATCGCCATGCATGTCCTGCGATGGGTTCGGGACGGCGCGACGATACAAACCGGCCTCGGCAAGGTTCCGGGCGCGGTGCTTCGCAGCCTGAAGGTGCGGCGAAATCTGCGCATTCATTCGGGGCTGATCGGCGATGCCGTCGCAGAGCTTGAGCAGGCTGGCGCACTTGCCGAGGGATGCGCCGTCACCGGCGGCGTCGCTATCGGAACGCAGCGTCTCTACGACGCGGTTGGCGGATCGGCCTATCGCTTCGAGCCCGCTTCCTACACGCACGCGCCGGGCATCGTCGCCAACATCTCGAACTTCATCGCGATCAATTCCGCGGTAGAAGTCGATCTGCTCGGAC
>JAQGJF010001139.1 GCA_028290765.1 Tardiphaga sp. | reverse complement strand
GCGCTCGATGCCATGACGCGCGACGACCTCAATGTCGAACTGGCGCAGATCTGGCAGGATACCCGCAAGACGCTGCTGTTCATCACCCACTCGATCGTCGAGGCGGTGTTTCTGTCCGACCGCGTGGTGATGATGAGCAAGGCGCCCGGCATGATCGTCGATACCATCGCGATCGATCTGCCGCGGCCGCGGCTGCTCGCGGTGCGCGACGGCGCCGAATTCGCCGGCTATGTGCACCGGATTCGCCACCATTTCGCCGAGCTCGGGATCGTCAAGGAATGACGGCTTTCCTCAAACGCCTGCTGGTCGGCGATAGTGAAACCCGCGACGTCGTGGTGGTGCTGTCGGCGGCGCTGTTGCTGTGGGAAATCGGCGTGCGGCTGTTTCATCCGTCGCCGCTGATTCTGCCGGCGCCGTCCGTGATCTTCCTTGCGTTCCTGGAGACGCCCGGTCTGTTCATGCGGCATCTCGGCTTCACCCTCGGCATGACCTGCATCGGCTTTGCCTTGGCGGTCGTGCTCGGGGTCGCGCTCGCCGTCGGCATCGTCTATTCGCGCTTTCTCGAACGCACGGTCTACACGCTGCTGGTGGCGCTCAATTCGATACCGAAGGTGGCGCTGGCGCCGCTGTTCGTGATCTGGATGGGTACCGGTCCGGAGCCGAAGGTCGCGATCGCACTGATGCTGGCGATCTTCCCGATCGTCATCGACATGGTGCTCGGGCTGCGCTCGGTCGATCCGGACATGCTGCATCTGGCGAAAGTGTCGAAGGCCTCGCCCTGGGCGGTGCTGACCAAGATCCGCTTTCCCTGCGCGCTGCCGAGCCTGTTCGCCGGCATGAAGGTGGCGATCTCGTTCGCGCTGGTCGGCGCCATCGTCGGCGAGTTCGTCGCCGGCAGCCGTGGCATCGGCTTCCAGATCCTGGTGGCGCAGGGGCAGTTCGACACTATCAGGGTGTTCGTTTCGCTGCTGCTGCTCGGCCTCGTCGGCACCGTGCTGTTCTTCCTGGTCGATTATGCCGAGCGCCTGCTGTTGCCGTGGCATGTCTCGCAGCGGGCCCGCCACCAACGCTCCGCTGAACGCGGATGAATCCCAAGGCATCGCATTCGCTCGGCACGATGGCGCTGATCGCCACCGCGGCGTTGTGGGGCAGCAACCATGTCGTGGCGCGGGCGGTGCGCGAAGCGGTGCCGCTGCCGGCGCTGGTGTTCTGGCGCTGGTTTCCGGCGGCGGTTATTTTGACCTTGGTGGCGCTGCCGTCGCTGCGGCGGACATGGCCGGCGATCCGGCCGCGGCTCACCGAGCTGATCGTCGGCGGCGCGGTCGGCGTCGGGCTGTTCTCCTATGGGCTGCTCGGCGGCGCCTATCAGAGTCTCGCCATCGAGGTCGGCTTCATGAATGCCACGACGCCGGTCTGGGTGCTGTTGATCGGGCGCCGCATGGGCGAACCACCCTTCGGGGCCGGGACCAAATGGGGCCTGGCGCTGGCCTTTGCCGGCACGCTTCTCATCATCAGCAAGGGCCAGCCGCAGGTATTGACCGGGCTTCACTTGAATCTCGGCAATCTGTGGTCGCTGCTGGCGTCGATCGCCTTCGCCTGGTTTTCGATCCGCGCCCGCGACTGGAGCCGCCACATCGAGCCGTTGCCGCTGACGGTGGTCACCGCCTGGTCGGGGGTGCTGGTCGTGATGCTGCCGGCCTATCTGGTGTGGATCGCCTGCGGAGAACCCTGGCTGGTCTGGAACGACGCTGATTTCGGCTTCGCGCTCGCGGCCACCGCCTATGTCGGGCTGGTGCCGACGATGCTCGGCAACCTGTTCTATCTCTACGGCGTGTCGCGCCTGGGGCCGGCGCGCGCGGCGGCATTCATCTATTTGACGCCGCTGTTCTCAGCCGCGTTGTCGATCGGCTGGCTGGGAGAACAACTGGCCTGGTATCATTTCGCCGGCTTCGCTGCGATCTTTGCGGGGTTATTCGTGCTCGGGAAGTTCGGGCCGAAGCGATGATCTCCGCAGGTCGTCCCGGCTCGTTGGCCGGGACAACGCGATGGGCGTTTCGTCTCAGCGCGCTGCTGCGGCGACCGTTGCACCGACGTTCGGTTGGCTGGCCAGCAGCGCCTGCAACGTGGTCAGCGTCGAATGATCGGCGACGCCGTCGACGCGCGCGGGGCGGAAGTGGCGCTGGAAGGCGGTGACCACTTCCATGGTCGACGCGTCATATTTGCCGTTCTGGGGAATGCCGTAGCCGTAGCGGGCGAGCGCCTGCTGCAATCCAAGCACCTCGTCGCCTTCGGCGCCGAGCTTCAAGGATTCGCCGCGCACGATCGGCGCCGCCTGCACCCAGTGGCCGACGCCCGAATTGGCCAGCGAATGCCAGGGAAATTTCTCGCCGGGATCTTTCTTGCGCGAGGGCGCGACGTCGGAATGCCCCAGCACGCGATGCGCCGGCAACTGGTGCCGCAGCATGATGCCGCGACACAGCGCGATGACGGCGGCGATTTGCCGGAGCGGAAAGTCCGGATAGCCCCAGTCATGGCCGCGGTTGACGATTTCGATGCCGATCGAGCAGGAATTGATGTCTTCTTCGCCGGCCCAGGACGCCACCCCGGCATGCCAGGCGCGCTTGGCCTCCGGCACGCATTGCACGATGCGCCCGTCCTCCAGCACCACGTAATGCGCCGAAACATCGGTGCCGGCGCTGCAGAGCTTGGCCAGCGCGCCCTCGACGTCGGGCATGCCGGTGTAGTGCAGCAGGATCATGTCCGGCAGGCGGCCCTTGTTCCGGTCGCCGAAATTCGGCGACGGAATGACGTCGGAAGCGACCGAGGAATCCGGGGTGAATGTCTTCATGTTCGCGTTGCCCTTGGGAATTGGAAGGGCGCGTTGACGCTTCGAATCAGTTCCGGCAGACGCGAACGAACCTGAATGCATGGGACAACCAAAACCGGGCAGGAGAACGGCAGCGGTGCGTTTTCAAAACCGACCGGAGCCTTTGGGGCAAAATGGCCCCCGAGGGGTACTATCCCGGCTGAAAGGGGCAGGCGCAATCGTCCCGATATCATGAATTTCTCTTTTTTATCAACTGTGTGCCCGGTGCATCAGTTCCAAGGGCAGGCGTTGAGTGGACGCGGATCGGTATGCCGGCGCGGGATGCGGGAGACCTAACAACGACACTGGGATGTGCTACAATACGAACATGCCAAAGCAGCGAAAAACGGTCGCGAAAGATGCCAAATCGGGTGGTTTCGTCGTCGGCCGGGCGCGTTTTGCCAAGATCAGCGCGGTCGAGGGAATCCAACTGACCGAGATTATGGAAAAGCGGGCCGCGGACGCTGGACGGAAGGGTCTGACGGCCGAGGAATACCGCCGCACAATCGTGCGCAGCTATCGCAAGAGTTAAGCGAGCTGCATGTACGATGCCATAGACGATCCCTACACCTACGAAAATTCGACGGTGCTGGTGAACAAGCTCGACCTGCGCGAACAGGCCGAACTTGATGCGTTTGAGGCTGAAATATCGAGTGCCCGCGCCGATGAACCGCTACCGGAAGGGGAACTGGATTTTTCACACTACAAGGCCATCCACCATCACCTGTTTCAGGATGTCTATGAGTGGGCTGGCGAGGTGCGTACCGTTCGGATGTCGAAGGGCGGCAATCCGTTTTGCTTTCCAGACAACATCGAAGGCCAGGCGAAAAAGCTGTTTGGCGAACTACGGGCATCCAGCTACCTGCGGGGCCTCGGCAGGTCGGACTTCGCCGACAAGGCCGCGCATTTTCTGGCGGAGCTGAACGTCATCCACGCTTTCCGCGAAGGGAACGGTCGATCGCAGCTCACCTTTTTCGCTCTGTTGGCCGACTATGCCGGTCATCCGATCGATCTCTACAACCTTGACCCGGATGAAATGCTGGCCGCGATGATCGCCAGTTTCGATGGCGAGGAGGTCACCCTCGCAAATGTCATCAGGGGCCTTATCGACTGAACGGCTGTCTTCGTGGCGTCCGGCCCGGTTTCGGCTAACCCGCAGCCCCGGGGCGACCGACCCGGTGGCGGGCGGTGACGGTTGAAATTGTCGAGGCGGCGGAACCAGACGAGTTGTCCCTCCTCATCAACGCTTTCTTAACGCTAAGTGCCGTTACTCAAGGGTGAAGAGCCGAACCGGTTGGGACGGCCGAAGCCTATTTGACGCTCAGAATCCCGGGCTTTAAGTCCTATGGCAGCCCATCAAATCCCATGTGGAGACCAGGGTTTGCCGGCAGAATCGGCGGCCTGGCCGGCGCTATGGGCCGACGGGACCGAAAACAGCACGTTGCGGTGGCCTTTCGACCGGCACGACCGGGCGAAATGCAGATATTTGAGGCGGAATGGGCCTGTCGGCGTCCAGCTTTATCTCCAGTTTGCCCGCCTGTTCCGGAGCGGCGGGATGACGTCGTCCGTCCCCCGCCATGTTCCGGTGCTCGGCCGCGAGGCGGTCGAGATGCTGGCGCCGCGCGACGGCGGCAGCTATGTCGACGCCACCTTCGGGGCCGGGGGGTATTCCCGGGCGCTGCTCGAGGCCGCCGATACAAGGGTGATCGGCATCGACCGCGACCGCACCGCGATTACCGGCGGGTTCGACCTGGTCGATCGATCGGATGGCCGGCTGACCCTGGTCGAGGACCAATTCTCCAACCTGGCCGACGTTTGCGCGCGGCATGGCTTTGAGGCGGTCGACGGCGTCGTGATGGATGTCGGGGTTTCCTCGATGCAGCTCGACCAGGCCGACCGCGGCTTCTCGTTTCGCCTCGACGGGCCGCTCGACATGCGGATGGGCCATGACGGCGTGAGCGCGGCGGACGTCGTCGCCAAAGCCTCCGAGGCCGATCTCGCCAAAATCATCTACATCTTCGGCGAGGAGCGGCATTCCCGCGCCGTCGCCCGCGCCATCGTCGCCGCGCGCAAGGAAGCGCCGATCCTGACCACCCGCGCGCTGGCCGAGATCGTCGGCAAGGTGGTGTGGGGCAAGCCCGGCGAGATCCACCCGGCGACGCGAACCTTTCAGGGCCTGCGGATCTTCGTCAATGCCGAACTCGACGAATTGCATCTGGCACTGTCGGCGGCCGAGCGCGTGCTCAAGCCCGGCGGTCGCCTCGTGGTGGTGTCGTTCCATTCGCTGGAAGACCGCATCGTCAAGAATTTCTTCACCGAACGCGGCAAGACCGGCGGGGGGTCGCGGCATCTGCCCGAACTGGCGCAGGCACAGCCGAGCTTTCGCATCCTGACCAAGCGCCCGATCACGGCCGGAGACGACGAAGTCCAAAGCAATCCGCGGGCGCGCTCCGCAAAACTGCGCGCCGCCGAGCGCACCGCCGCGCCGGCGCATGAGGCCGGCGCGCTGCCGGAATGGCCGACCCTCCACAGCGTCATGAGAGGGGGCTGAACCATGCGGCTCATCCATCTCCTGGTGATCGGCGCGCTGGTATTCGCCGCGGCCTATGTCTACCGCATCAAGATGGAATCCACCGCGCGCACCGAAAAGGTGCTGCGCCTGCACCAGGATGTCCGCGAACAGCGCGACGCCATCGCGGCGTTGCGCGCCGAATGGTCCAAGCTCGACGCGCCGCTGCGGCTGCAGGGCCTGGCCGAGCGGCATCTGGCGCTGAAGCCGATCGGCGCCACCCAATATGATTCCCTGAAGAACCTGCCGGAACGGCCGCCGAGTTTCGCCAAACCCGGCGATCCCGATCCGATCGGCGCCATGATCGACACCATCAATCCCGATCTGGTGACGGGCTCGCTGCCGGCCCCGGAGGATGCGCGGTGACCGATCAGGCCCTCACCATCGCTCGTCCGCAGCGGCCCGCCGAACCCTGGCGGCAGCGGCTGATCCGCGGCCTGCTGTATGGACGCAACGTCGATCGCGCTGCCAAGGCGCGCGCCCGCGTCGGCCTCGTGATCGTGGCGTTCGCGATCGTCTACGCGATCATTGCCGGCCGCCTGGTGATGTTCGCGGTGGTCGGCGACGGCCACGGCGCCCGCCGCACCGCGGCGCAGGACGCGATTGCGACGGCGCGGCCGGATATCGTCGACCGCAACGGCGAGGTGCTCGCCACCGATGTCAAGGCGCCATCGCTGTTCGGCGAGCCGCGCCGGATCATCGACAAGGACGAGGCGATCGAACTGCTCACCGCGACGATGCCGGATCTCGACACCGCCGAAGTCCGCGAGCGGCTGTCGTCGCGCAAAGGCTTCGTCTGGCTGAGGCGCGAAATTACGCCGCTGCAGCAGCAGGAAATTCACCGCCTCGGCATTCCCGGCATCGGCTTTTTGCGCGAGAACAAGCGGGTCT
>JAQGJF010001132.1 GCA_028290765.1 Tardiphaga sp. | reverse complement strand
TTATACCCATGCCGCGTCCTATCTGCTGGCGCGCGGACTCAATGTCATCACCCAGCTGGTGGCGAAGCGGGTCGAGGGTGGCGTGACGCGCTACAGCCTGAGCTGCAACACCGATACCACGCTGGATGTGCTGCGCGAGCGCGCGCAGGGCCGCGCCGCGTTCAGGCTGGTCGGCCAGGTCAATTCGGAATTGCCGTTCATGCCGGGGGCCGGCGATCTGGCGGCAAATGAATTCAGCGCTGTACTCGACAGTCCCGCCACCGACTTTCCGCTGTTCGCGCCGCCGTCGGAGCCGATCAGCGACACCAAATATGCCATCGGGCTGCACGCCGCGGGGCTGGTGCGCGATGGCGGCACGCTGCAGATCGGTATCGGCCAGGTCGGCGACGCGCTGGCGCAGGGGCTGATCGTGCGACATCGCGACAATGCGCAATTCGAGCAGATCATGCGGCGCCTGGTACCCGGTGCGCCATCGTCGCCGGCGCTGCAAACCGGACCATTCGAGAAGGGCCTCTACGGCGTCAGTGAAATGCTGTTCGAGGCGTTTCTGGGCCTGATGGAGGCCGGCATCCTGAAACGCGAAGTCGACGGCGTGCTGCTGCATGGCGCGTTTTTTCTCGGGCCCAGATCGTTCTACCGCGCTCTGCGCGAGATGACGCCGGACCAGCTGGCGCGGATCCAGATGATGCCGGTGTCTTTCACCAACGAGCTTTACGGCGACGAGGCCAACAAGCGCCGCGCCCGCCGCGATGCCCGCTTCGTCAACAATGCGATGATGGCAACCTTGCTGGGTGCGGTGATTTCGGATGGCCTCGAGGGCGGACAGGTGGTGAGCGGCGTCGGCGGTCAGTATAATTTCGTGGCGCAGGCCTTCGCGCTGCAAGGCGCCCGGTCGATCCTCACCGTGGAATCGACGCGGCAGGCGGGATCGCGGGCGCTCTCCAACATCCGCTGGAGCTATGGCCACGAGACCATCCCCCGCCATCTGCGCGATATCGTCATCACCGAATACGGCGTCGCCGATCTGCGGGGCAAATCCGATGCCGATGTGATCGCGGCGATGCTGGCGGTGACGGATGCGCGGTTCCAGACCGAGCTGATGCGGCAGGCCAAGGAAGCCGGCAAGCTGGCGCGGAACTACGAAATACCGGCATCCTGTCGCGACAATGTGCCGGAGCACATCGCGCGCGCGTTGCAGCCGGCGCGCGAGGCCGGCCTGCTGCCGTCGTTCCCGTTCGGCAGCGATTTCACCGACGTCGAACAGCGCCTGATTCCGGCACTGCAGCTGTTGCAGGAGGCGACGCGTTCGCCGCAAATGCTGCCGGGACTGTTGTGGCAGGGACTGACGCATCGGCCGGATGCCGCCGACAGCGCCGGTCTGGCGCGGCTCGGTCTCGACAAACCGGGCGATATTTCCGAACGTTTCTACCGCGCGCTGGTCAGCGCCGCGTTGATGCGCAGCCGCGCGAAAAGCTCCAATGCCGGGGTGGGGACTACTGAGCGATGATCCAGCAGTCGATCAAGCGAAAAATCGTCAGTATCGCGGTGGGACTGATCGTGCTGATGGTCGTCACGTCGGCGCTGTCGATGGTGATGTCGAGCCGGGTCGCCCATCAGCTCGACGAGCTGAGCACGAAATATGTCGAGGCCTATGGCCATCTGGCGCGGATGAATGTCCGCTCGCTCGAAGGCTCTCTCGCCATCCGCCGCATGGTCGTCGCCAAAATGCAGACCCCGCCGGACGAGGCGGGCTATGCGGAACGGCTGAAGGTGTTCGAGGCGACCGGGCTCCAGATCGATCAGGAGGCCGCCGCGGCGCGCCAACTGATCAACGCGGTGATCGACGATATGACCACCGAAACCGACACCGCCGGGATGGCGCGCATCGAATCGCGGATCGAATCCGTCAGCAGCGAGCTTGGTCACCAGCTCAAGACCGAAAATGCCCAATTGCTGCAACTGCTCGATACGCGGGATTTCGCGGAAGCGAGACGCAGCCTGATGCGGATCGATGCGCTGCGCGACGAATTCGACCACCGCATCGAAGCCATCCGGGCCGACATGCTGGCGCAGGTCCGCCTCGACGCCGTGGTAACCATGAGACAGCAGCGCCAGGCCATCTGGGTCTCGGCGATCGTGACGGCGCTCGCGGCGACCGTCGGACTGCTGTTCGCCATCCTGGTCAGCGACGGCATCGCCCGTCCGGTGCGGCATTTGCTGGAGGGCACGCGCAAGGTTGAAGCCGGCCAGTTCGACGGATCGGTCGCCGTCGTCACCCGCGACGAGATCGGACAATTGTCGGCTGCGTTCAATCGCATGGTGGAGAAGCTGCGCCACAACGAGCGGATCCGGGAGACGTTCGGCAGATACATCGATCCGCAAGTGCTCGAAGGACTGGTCGAGGGACCGGCGCTGGCGGTCGCCGCCGGCGAACGCCGCGTGATGACCGTCATGTTCTGCGACATGAGGGGATTTACCAGCCTGAGCGAAGGCGTGACGCCGCAGGGTCTCGTCAAGGTGATGAATCGCTATCTGACGATCATGTCCGAGCCGATTCGCGGTCACCGCGGCATCATCGACAAATATATCGGCGATGCGATCATGGCCTATTGGGGCCCGCCCTTTGTCGATGCGGCGGATCAGGCCGGTTTCGCCTGTCTCGCCGCCATCGACATGCTGGGGCGCGTCGCGACGTTGCGCAAGGAATTGCCGGAGCTGCTCGGCGTGCGCAGCCTGCCGTTGGAGTGCGACCTGCGAATCGGCATCGCCACCGGCGAGGCCTTGGTCGGCAGCATCGGCTCGGAATTCATGATGAGCTATACCGTGATGGGCGACACCGTGAACCTGGCGTCACGCCTCGAAGGGGCCAACAAGATCTACGGCACGCACTCTTTGCTGTCCCAATCCACCGTGGCGGCCGCCGGCGACACCATCGAGACGCGCGAAATCGATCGGCTGGTGGTGGCCGGCCAGACCCAGTCCCAGGCGGTCTACGAGATCATGGGGCGCAAGGACGAGTTGACGCCGCAACAGCTGCTGTTGCGGTCCAGCTATTCCGAGGGGCTTGCCGCCTATCGCGCCCGCCGCTGGGATCAGGCCCGCAGCGCGTTCAACGCCGCGCTCGAAGCGGTCCCCGGCGATGGCCCCTCGACGGCCCTGGCCCGGCGTATCGACCATTTCCAGGCCAACCCGCCGGCCGACGATTGGAATGGTTCGTGGTATCTCGATCATAAATAGCGCGAGGGTGGCGGGCGTATTCCAAGTCAGCTGGTAGGATGGGTTGAGCTCTTCGCGAAACCCATCGCAGCGCACCGATGCGCAGTGGTGGGTTACGCTTCTGTCCACATCGTTGAGTTTCAGCGGATGTGAGTCGCTCAACCCACCCTACGATCTGAGCGAGCCGCTATTTGTTCTTGTTCACCGGCGGGCGCTTTTCGATGAACGCCGCCATGCCTTCGGAGCGGTCTTCCAGCGCGAAGGTGTTGTGGAACAGGTCGCGTTCGACCCGCAGACCCTCGGAAAGCGGGGTCTCGAAGGCGCGATTGACGGCGCTCTTGGCCATCGCCGCCGCCGGATGCGACATCGCCGCGATTTTTTCCGCCGCTGCCAGCGCTTCCTCCATCAATTTGTCGACCGGGACGATGCGGCTGACCAGGCCCGCGCGCTCCGCCTCGGCGGCGTCCATCATCCGGCCGGTGAGGCAGAGATCCATCGCCTTCGATTTGCCGATGGCGCGGGTGAGCCGCTGCGTGCCGCCGATGCCGGGAATGGTGCCGAGCAGGATCTCCGGCTGACCGAACTTCGCCGTCTCCGAGGCGATGATGATGTCGCACATCATCGCCAGTTCGCAGCCGCCGCCGAGCGCGTAGCCCGAGACCGCGGCAATCGTCGGCTTGCGGCATTTGGCGACGCGGTCGCCGCCGATCTCGGTAAAGTCGCTGGAAAACATGTCGATGAAGGTTTTCGGCTGCATCTCCTTGATGTCGGCGCCCGCCGCGAAAGCCTTCTCGTTGCCGGTCACCACGATGCATCCGATCTGGTCATCGGCTTCGAGATCGTCGATCGCGGCGGCAATCTCCTTGAACACGCCGAACGACAGGGCATTGAGCATCTTCGGACGGTTCAGCCTGAGGATGCCGACCGCGCCTTTGCGCTCCACAATGATGTATTCGAAGGTGCTCATGGTTCATCCCGGCTTTGCGTGTTCGGCCTGCGGCGGCCGCGCGCAATGTGCCCGCAGACCCATCAGGCTGCAAGGCCGGCGGGAAAGCCTCGAGATGATAGAGAAAATCGCCGGACCGAGATGCAGCCGGACCGGCGATAGATGGCGGCTACGCCATGAACATGCGGGCCGCGGAGGCGAAGGTCAGCAATCCGCCGAACGCGATGAAGACTTTTCCGATCAGCGACGCCTGATCCCAGCTGGAATCGCTGTTGCGCGCCACGGCCGGCGTTTGCGCCACGGCCATCGAAAGGGTGGGCGCGGGGGCCTTGTCGTCGCTCAGGGAGCGATCGACCTCGTTGAGCTGATCGGCGGAAACCATTTCGGCATTGGCCGCCGGTGCCTTGGCCTGGTCGTTTTGGGCCTGGTCGTTTTGCTTGGCGGTTTTCAACGCATTATCCGCCTGCGCGGCAGCGATTTTCAGCGCGTTATCGGCCGGGGTGTCGCCCGCCTGGAGTTGCGCGTTGGCATTGGCCACCGAGGCTGGAATATTGGGCGACGCCGCGGTATCCTGCGCCGCATCGGCCTCATCGGCCTTTTTGGCATCGGCGGGTTTCGCGGCCACCTTGTCGGTTTTGCGCGAAACCGCGGCCTGCTTCTTTGCGCGGTGCTTGGCAAACTTGTTCAGCGCGACCGGGGCGCCTGCCGCGTTCTCGGTCTTCGCGGTCGAATCGGACGCGCGCGCATCGCTCTCGGTGGCGCGCATCGGTCCGGCGAAACACATCCAAAGTCCCGCTGTAATGATCAGTGCCGAGCGCCCGCTGGCCTTCATATCCATTTGGCAATCTCCCCATGTTGCCAGTCCCAAGGCCAAAAGAGACCTCGCGTCGTGTCCACACCGGGGCAAAAAAAGGGAATCTTGTTGAGACTGCGGTAACGACTCCGGCGAAAACGGGGCAAATAGGAATTCAAACCGCCAGACGCGGGTTGGTTCGGACCGGCATGCGGGGCGGTGTCGGAGCGGCGCGAACGATGTTATGAGGCGTGCAGCGCAGCTCGTGGTGTCGCTGCCCGACTCCCGGTCATGGCCGCGGCGAGCGGCGGCTATCACGACTTCGTGATAATTGCCGTCGGGCGTAACAAATTGAAAAAATGAACGAATTGCTTGGCAGGAGCGCGCGTGCGCGGACGTGAGGACGAATGGACCGACCTGATGCGGTCGGCCAATGCAGGCGACAGTGTCGCGTATCACCGCCTGCTCAAGTCTGTCGCGCCGGTGCTGCGGGCGGCGGCGCGGCGCGGTCTGGCGCGGGCCGGGCAGGCGGTCGACCAAGCCGAGGACATTGTGCAGGATATTTTATTCGCGGTGCATCTGAAACGGCATACCTGGGACGCGAACGCGCCGTTCGCGCCGTGGCTGTTCGCGATCGCCCGCAACAAGCTGATCGATGCGCTGCGCCGGCGTGGCCGGCGGGTGTTCGTCAATATCGACGATTTCGCCGAGACGCTGCCGAGCGAACCCGCCGCCGAGACGCTGCCGGCCAGCGAGGTTGCGGTCCATCTCGAAGGCCTGCCGCCGCGCCAGCGCGACGTGCTGCAGTCGATCGCCGTGGACAGCGCCTCGATCAAGGCGACCGCGGCAAAATTCTCGATGACCGAGGGGGCGGTGCGTGTCGCGCTGCATCGCGCGCTGGCAAGCCTCGCCGCCAAGCTGCGGAAGGAGTGACGATGGATACCGATCGATTGATCCGCACTTTGGTCGCCGACAATGACAGCCGCGCCCGCCCGGTCGGTATGGTGCTGGCGAGGGCGCTCCTGATCGCATTGCCGGTCTCGGCGGCAATGCTGCTGGTCACGCTCGGGATCCGCCCGGACTTCATGACCGCGATGCATAATCCGTTCTTCGACCTGAAATTCGTGGTGACGCTGGCGCTGGCCGTGCCGGCGATCGCGATCAGCCTGCATCTGTCGCGGCCGGAGGCGTCGCTGCGCGACAAGGCCTGGTGGCTGCTGCTTCCGGTGGGAATTCTCGGGCTCGGCATTTCGGGCGAGATGATGCTGCCGCAGCGGTTGCCGATGATGACGCGGCTGATCGGCAACAATTCGCGGGTCTGCCTGATTGCGATCCCCGCGTTCTCGCTGCCGCTGCTCGCGGCGGCCTTGTTCGGCCTGCGCCACGGCGCGCCGGCGCGTCCCGCGCTCGCAGGCGCCCTGGCCGGCCTGGTGTCGGCAGGCCTGGCCGCGACCTTGTACGCCGCGCATTGCTCCGACGATTCGCCACTGTTCGTGGCGACCTGGTACACGCTGGCGACGGCGCTGGTGGCCGCGATCGGCGCGCTGGCGGGGGCGAAGTTGCTGCGATTTTAGCTTGTAGGATGGGTTGAGCGCTTGCGAAACCCATCGTGGCATGCCGAGGCGTTTGTGATGGGTTTCGCAAGTGCTCAACCCATCCTACAGACTCTGGCTACGTCAGCTACGTCGCCGGCGTCGGAGACGACGTTTCCTGCATCCGGTGGAAACGCAGCGCCTGCTGCGCCGTCGACAGCCGCAGTCGCTCATAGGTCGCTTTCGAGGCTTCGAGATCGAGCGGCTCGGCTCCCGACAGTTGCTCGCGCATGTCGATGATCATTTTCACGGTCGACCACGACAATCCCCCGACCTTGGCCAGGATGAGGACCCCCTCGGCGCGGTCCTCGATCATTACGGTCTCGGCCATGGCGACGGTTACATTCGCCAGGCAGGCGACGGCCGCATTGGTTTCGTCGAATTTCTTCGCCTTGGCGAAGGAGGCAACCTGAAATTCGTCGAGCCTGCCGTCTTCGTACAGCGACTTGACGAGCCCGTGGGCAATGGTGGTTTCCCGGGTCACGGCTGATGGCACGGAACGGGCGCGCCGCGTCACCTCCCTGACCGCCAGCGAGACGTCATTCGCCGCGTTCGGATTGGCGGCCTCGAGCCGCGCCTGGACCGAAGCCGAGGCTTTGGCGATCAGTTTGAGGTAGTGATGCCGTGGAATCGAAGGCCGCATGCCGAGACATTCGGCGATGCCGTCGTTGCGTTCGGCGCGGGAAACCAGGTTGGTGTAGCCCTGCTCCGAGAATTGCGCGCCCGGATTGCCGACGACGCTCTGGATCACCTCATCGTTGCCGCGTTCCACCAGTACGTCGGTGACCGCACCGCTCAACTGCTTGCGGGTGGAAATCGCCAAGAGGTGCCCCTGGCTCTTGGTGCGCGCATTGGCCATCAGCGCGTCGTCGTCCAGTCGTTCCGACTGCGACAGGACCGGGGCGGCGACTTCGATGAGGTCGTCGAAGGCGAGGGTGCGAATGATTTTCGGCGGCGCCGTCGGGACCGGGGCGAGACGCTGGGCGAGCAGGATCTTCGCCGAGGCTTCCATGGTATCGATCAGGCAGTCGAAGACGTCGTCGAACACCCCGATCTGCGCATCGGAATAATCGATCGCGCTGTTGATAAAAAGGTCGGTGACGCGTCGCAGCGTTTCAACCCGTCGCGCCACGGTGCCGTGGGCGAGCGTGGTCTCGAGCTCGTCGAGCAGACTGACGGAAGAATTGGCCGATTTCGAACTCATGACTCTTTCCTGGAGCATTCGAGCAATCTGCCGGGGACGGGTTCTTCGTCTCCGGAATTAAGAAGAAATTAGATCAAGCACGGGCGATGCGGTTGCGTCCGCGCTCCTTTGCCGCGTAAAGCGCGCAATCGGCGCGGGCGAGGAGCGCATCGGGAGTCTCGTCGGGGACCAATGTCGCGACGCCGGCGGAAATCGTAACGGTCATGCCCGCGGACAGCGCGCTCCAGTCCAGCTCGGCAATGATCGCGCGCAGCCGGTCGAGGCTGTGCGCGGCGGCTTCATTGCTGGTACCGGGGAGCAGCAGCAGGAATTCCTCGCCACCATAGCGACCGAATCTGTCGATGGTGCGAATGTTGGCAAATGTCGTGATCGCGAAGGTCCGGAGCACTTCATCGCCGGTGGGATGCCCGTGGGCGTCGTTGATGCGCTTGAACCAGTCGAGATCGATCAGCGCGACCGAGCAGGGGGTGTTGTTGCGATGGGCGCGGGCGATCTCGTCTTCCAGCATGCGCATGATGCAGCGGCGGTTGAACGATCCCGTGAGCTCGTCGAGTTCGGCGAGTTCCTCGATCCGCTTGTAGGCGCCGCGAAGCTCGACGCTGCGGTTGTACAGCATGGTTCGCAGGCTGGAGCCGTAGAGTCCCACGAAGGCGCATTGTCCGATCGTGATGATGAAGGAGAGCATCGCGGCCACGCGTTCGGGCGGCGTGCCGACCGGCATGCCGATCGGCGTCGAGACAAACAGGAAAGCCGGGATCACGCCGATCGCGGTGAGCGACCAGGCGATCGCCGCCTGGCGCGAGGTCATCCGCAGCGCGCCAAATCCGAACGCCAGGAACAGGAAGCTGAGAAAGGCATATCCGATCTCGGGCGCGGCCAGCAGGAAGCCGAGCTGGAGCGCAATGTTGGTCCCGATCTGGTAGCTCGTCAGATAGTGGTCCTCGAACCTGTCATTGACGTGGGTCTCCGACAGCACCGCAAAAATGCCCGTCAGCATGACGCCGCTCAGGAAATAGGCGGAGGGCAACGCGATCGGGAGCGTGCCGGCATAGGCATAAATCAGCAGCACCAGCGAATTGAGCGCGTAACTGCCGGCCTGGATCGACAGCATCTGGCGGCGGCGGACGACCCGGCGCTTCAGCACATCCGACGACAACTCGCTTTCGAGCACGAGCTTCCCGTCAGAATTCTGGCCTTCGAGCGATGGAGCGAGGCTGGTCATTTTCTGCCACGGGTGGGATGCACCATGGAACTTTACGTGGCAAAGCCTTTAGGTTTGGTATCTTTTGGCCGTGGCCGGCTGCGGCCTAGGGGCTCTACTAGGCCTGTAACACAACGAGAATTTGGCTTCGGCGCGTATCGGGGTACGGTCGCGAGACACCGCGAATCTGTGACCATCGGAACCGCGATTTGGTCAGTTTTTGATCAGGTAACAGCTGCGTTGCGGGGCGGGCCTTGATAAGGTTCCGCGCGCGAGTGGGATATCATGTTTCTGTATTATGATACCCTCGTGACCTGTGGTTTCATGCGGCCCTCTACTTCGCGCTATAAATAATCAACGCCGTGTGCGGTAAATCACAGAACGGCGCCTGAATCCGGATAACTTGAGAAGATTTCCCTTGCCCATCGAACCTCCTGCCACTTCACCCCGACCAACCTTGCGAGACGGCCATTGAGTGCGACACAGGCGAGCTCGGACGATGTCCTGATCGCACGGATCGCCCAAGGCGACCGCCTCGCCATGCAGGTGCTTTATGGAAGGCACCATGTCAGGGTGTTCCGTTTCGGGCTGCGGCTCGTGCGGAACGAACAGGTCGCGGAAGATCTCATCAGCGAGGTTTTTCTCGATGTGTGGCGTCAGGCGGGCAAATTCGAGGGCCGCTCTGCCGTCTCCACCTGGCTGCTGGCGATTACGCGTTTCAAGGCCCTGTCCGCGCTTCGGCGCAGGAAAGACGCCGAACTGGATGACGAGGCTGCTGCCGCGATCGAGGATACGTCCGACAATCCGGAAGTGGTGGTCCAGAAGAAGGATACGAGTGAAGCGTTGCGGAAGTGCCTGACCTCACTTTCGTCAGAGCACCGGGAGATCGTCGATCTCGTCTACTACCACGAAAAGTCGGTGGAAGAAGTAGCCGAGATTGTCGGGATTCCGGAAAACACCGTCAAGACGCGCCTGTTTTATGCGCGCAAGAAATTGGCCGATCTGCTCAAGGCAGCCGGCATAGAGCGAGGCTGGCCATGATGGCGATGAGCAAAAAGATGGCGGATCAGGAGCCCGGCGAGATCGAGGCTCTGTTGCCCTGGCACGCCGCCGGCACGCTGAACGCACGCGATACGCGCCGCGTCGATGAAGCGCTGGCCAAGGATCCCGAACTCGCCAGGCAATATGCCGCGATCAGGGAAGAATACGCCGAAACCATTCTGCTCAACGAGACCCTCGGCGCGCCGTCGTCGCGGGCGATGCAGAAATTGTTCGCGGCGATCGACGCGGAGCCTGAGCGCAAGTCCTATTCGTCGTTCAATCTCTCGGCCCGGGTCGCCGGCTTCTTCGCCAGCCTGTCGCCGCGGACACTGGCTACCGCCGCTGCGGTGGGCGCGCTGGCGCTGATGCTGCAGGCCGGCGTGATCGGCGCGGTGCTGATGAAGCAGACCG
>JAQGJF010001131.1 GCA_028290765.1 Tardiphaga sp. | reverse complement strand
CGATTGCCGCGATCCTGATGCGGCATACCCGCAGCGCCATGCTGCAGGAGCTGGAAAGCGATTATGTCCGCACCGCCCGCGCCAAGGGACTTTCCGAACGCTCGGTGATCCTCAAGCACGCCATGCGCAATGCGCTGAAGCCGATCATCACGCTCGGCGCGCTCGAACTCGCAACGCTGCTGTCGGGCGCAGTTCTGACCGAGCAGATCTTCTCGATCCCCGGCTTCGGCAAGCTGATCGTGGATGCGGTGTTCAACCGCGACTATGCGGTGGTGCAGGGCGTCGTGCTGGTCACCGCCACCACCTATATCCTGCTGAACCTGATCGCCGATCTCGCTTATATCCTCGTCAATCCACGGCTGCGGGCATAACCCATGAGCGATGCCGTCATCAGCGCGCAAGCGATCGGCGCCGTCCGCGCCGAGGAGCTCGAAAGCCCGGGCCGGCGCGCGCTGCGCCGGCTGTTCAAGCGCAAGGCTGCGGTGTTCGGCATCGTCGTCATCGTATCGTTCATTCTGCTCGCGGCGTTCGCGCCGTGGATCGTGCCCTATGACCCGATCGCCACCAGCTGGACGCTGGTGCGCAAGCCGCCCTCGGCGCTGCACTGGTTCGGCACCGACGATCTCGGCCGCGACGTGCTGGCGCGCGTCGTCTATGGCGCGCGGGCCTCGCTGCTGGCCGGCGCGATCTCGGTCGGCATCGCCTTCGGGCTCGGTGTGCCGTTCGGGCTGTTGTCGGGGTATCGCGGCGGCTTCATCGATGGCCTGATCAGCCGCATCACCGACGCCATGCTGGCCTGTCCGTTCCTGATCCTGGCGATCGCGCTGGCGGCGTTTCTCGGACCAAGCCTCAGCAATGCGATGATCGCGATCGGCGTCACCACCACGCCGATCTTCGTGCGCCTCACCCGCGGCCAGGTGATGGGCGTCAAGGTCGAGGACTATGTCGAAGCCGCCCACGCCATGGGTAATCCGCGCTGGCGCATCGCGCTGTTTCACATCCTGCCGAACATCCTGCCGGCGCTATTGGTACAGGCAACGCTGTCGATCGCCGCCGCCATCATCGCCGAGGCGGCGCTGTCGTTTCTCGGCCTCGGCCAGCAGCCGCCGACCCCGTCCTGGGGCAGCATGCTCAATTCCGCGCAGCGCTTCCTCACCCAGGCACCCTGGATGGCGCTGTGGCCGGGACTGGCGATTTTCCTGGTGGTGCTGTCGTTCAACCTGGTCGGCGACGGGTTGCGCGATGCGCTGGATCCAAGGTCGCGGTGACGATCACCCCAGCATCTGCGTATCGCCGTCCACCGCAATCGCCTGTCCGGAAATCGTCCGGCCGCGCGGGCTGCACAAAAACAGGATCTGGTCGGCGATCTGCTGCGGCGTGACGTAGACCTTGATCGAGGTATAGGAAAACGCGGTGCGCTCCATCTCGGCAAAGGAAATGCCGCGCTGCTGCGCCTTGGCTTCCATCACCCGGCGCTGCCGGTCGCCGGCGACGAGACCGGGCAGGATGGCGTTGACGCGGATGTTATCGGGGCCGAGTTCGATCGACAGCGACTTGGTGAAGCCAATCACGCCCCATTTCGCTGCCGCATAGGGTGCGCGCATCGCAAAGCCGAGCTTGCCTGCCGCCGACGACAGGTTGACGATCGAGGCGTTGGTGCTTTTGCGCAGCAGCGGCACCGCCAGCCGCGTGCAGTTGAATTGCCCGGTCAGGCAGATGTCGAGGCAGCGGTCCCAGTCTTCCGGGTTCATCTCCTCGACCTTGGAGGTCGGCCCGGCGATGCCGGCATTGTTGATCAGCACGTCGAGCCCGCCGAGTTTGTCGGTGGCCTCCGTGAACAGCTTTTTCACCGCATTGCGGTCGGAAACGTCGCAATGGCTCCAGCCGATCGCGCGGTCGCTCGCGGCCAGCGCCGACAGCGCCATCTCGTCGACGTCGCAGGTGTGAACCCTGGCGCCCTCCGCGACGAAGGCGCGCGCGATGGCAAGGCCGATGCCGCCCGCGCCCGCCGTCACCAGCACGCGCAAGCCTTTTAGTTCGAGATCCATATCAACTCCGGAAGATTTGTTTTCGTAGGGCGGATTGGCGCAGCGTAATCCGCCGGTGCAGGGCTTTGCAGACTCGACATGACGCGTATCTTTTGCAAGTCTAACGGCGATCAAAGATCACGGCAAGCAACACGAGCGCGTCGACAGAACAGCGCCATGCACGTCGATGAGGAATTGGCCGCACAACGCGGCGGTATCAGGGAGGACGAAAGCCGATGTCGGACCATCATCATTTCACGCGTCGCCGGTTGCTGAAGACCGCCGGCGGCCTTGCGCTGGTATCGGGTGTTTCAGCGCCGGCGGTGTTGCGTGCGCAAACCGCCGAGGTGATCAAGATTGGCCACCTGACGCCGCGCACCGGGTTCCTCGGGCCGTTGGGCGAATACGCCGTGATGGCGATCGATCTCGCGGTGGAGGAGATCAACGCTTCCGGCGGCATGATGGGCCGCAAGGTCGAACTCCTGAAGGAGGATTCGGTCAATCCGCAGACCGCCTCGACCAAGGCCGAGCGCATGATCGAGCGCGACAAAGTCACCTGCATCATCGGCGAGATTTCGTCCGCCTCATGCCTGACCATCGCGCAGG
>JAQGJF010001090.1 GCA_028290765.1 Tardiphaga sp. | reverse complement strand
AAGAATATCTATCGCTATCCGATCAAGGGTCTGAGCGCGCAGCCGCTGACCCGCATCGTACTGGAAGCCAAAAAGCCGTTCCCGCACGATCGTGTCTTCGCCCTGGTGCGGCCAGGGGCTCCGTTCGATACCGGCGATCCACGGTGGGGCAAGAAGGGTCTGTTCGTGATGCTGATGCTGGAGGAGGCGCTGGCGCGTGTCCGGACCACGCTGGATGTCGAGACGCTGCAATTGACGATCACGCAGGATAACCATCAGCTCATCGTCGCCGATCTCAACGATGACACCGCGCGTGCCCGCGTCGAGGAGATCTTCTGGCAGCTCGTCCCGGCCTTTCGCAGTGCGCCGACGCTGGTTCGCGCGCGCGACGGGCATTTCATGGACAAGCCCGACAATGTGATGTCGCTGATCAATCTGGCGACGGTGCGAAGCCTCGAGGAGCAGTGGGGATACAAGATCGATCCCTTGCGCTTCCGGGCCAATTTCTACATCGACGACGCGAGGCCCTGGGAAGAATTCGAATGGGTCGGCAGCGATATCCAGATCGGCGATGGCTTGTTTCGGGTCGACCGGCGCAACGGTCGTTGCGGCGCCACCAACGTCAACCCTGAAACCGGCCGCCGCGACCTCGACTTGCCGGGCTCGTTGCGCGCCGCCTTTGGACACAAGGAATTGGGAATCTATCTCGTGGCCCGCGAAGGCGGCCGCGTCGCGGTCGGAGACTCGGTGTTCGCTCCGACGTCGCCTGGTGCCCACACGATCGCGCGTCCACCGGCCGGCGCGCGCCATGCCGGCCGCCAGCTTTTCATGTGTGGCGGCTGCTATTTCATCTACGACCAGTCCGCGGGGCTTCCCGAGCAATCGATCCCGTCCGGCACGCCGTTCGCGGCCATTCCCCCGAACTGGAGATGCCCCGATTGCGGTACCGAAAAGACGACATTCCGGCCCTACGTCGAGCCGCAGCGTCACCAGACCGTCGTTTGAATGGAGGACGTGCAGAGCGGCTCTATGCGACCGGTTCGGATTTTTGCTCACGCGTCTCCACGCGCCCCGATGCGTGCATCGGCACGCAATTGACGACGGTGAAATGCTCGGTGACGGTGACGCGCTCGACCAGCGTTATTTCTTCCGCGATCGAGGACGCTTGTTCGCCGGTCAGCGTCACTTCTTGAGAAGAAAACGACGTCTCTTCGTCAATCGTTTCAGGAACAAGCGGCGGCGCTTCGATGGATGCTTGAAATGGACCGAATGCGTCCGCTACCTCCCGGAGCGGCTTCTGCTTGTCGGCCCAATGCAGCGAGGTGTAGTCGAAACCGAGCACGATGGTCGGCTTGACGACCTCGAAATACGGCGAGATGTCGAAATCGCGCGGCATGTAGAGCGATGAATCGCGGATGTGCAGGATTTCCCGCCGCGCGGCGCGGCTGCCGGCCCGGGTGATCTTGGGCAGGATCGGATAGCGCACGGCGTCGAACGCCTGCGCGATCAGCGCCGAACAGATGATCTTGGTGGGATCGCCGGAGCCGAATGCGATCATGCGCCGCCGCCAGCGCTGCGGTATCGGCAGCGGAAACAGAAAACGCATCAAATCGAGAATGTTCTTGGTGTCGTAGCCGAATCCGATGCGGTTGATGGCATAGCGGCACACCGTGGTGCGATCCTCATAGGACAGCCCGACCGGACGGCAGACCCGGGTGTGATAGGGAAAATATTTCGACAGCGGCGCCGACGTCACGCCTTCGCCGATATTGGCCTCGATCAGGACATGGGGCTCGCCATTGGGTTCGGTGGCACCGTCGATCGGCCCGACAAACAGCGCCGCGTGCGACCATGTCGATTGGGTCAGGTATTTGATGATGCCGGAACCCCGGTTATTGCCTTCGACCAAGAGAACATCGCCTGGCTGCATGACGCTGCGCAGATGTTCCGGATCGCTCGGCGTGAATGGCTCGTAACCCGGCACCTCCTTCTGAAGGTAGCCGGCAATCCACTTTCCGACCGTATCGAGCACGACGCCCATGATGCTTCCCCTTGCGGTTCGTTCTGACCGCTTCCCCTGTCCATATCATGGTCGAAACCCATTGCAATTTAGTTCATCGGTTCGACACCTGAATCACCATTGAGTAACCATGACGGTTGCCGCGCGCGCGTCGATGCGGCAAGTTTATGCGCAGTGACATCCGGTTCCGGAAGGACACCGGAAATACATGATTTTAGTGCAGTTTTGGTCCGAAAGCCGGAGCCAAAACCGGCTCCTGCCGGGTCGATCGCGTGATGCGGCGTTTTCCTGTTCTAAAAAGTTTCGGAAACCATGACATGACAATTACGCGCCGCGCTTTCGTAACGGCATCGGCGGCTTTTGCCCTGGCCCCCGGGCTCGGTGGACGCGCTTTGGCCGTGCCATTGCCGCGCGAGGCTGACATTGTCGTGATCGGCGCCGGTGCCGCCGGCATCGCGGCGGCGCGGCGCATCCTCGCTGCTAACCGCAAGGTCATCGTGATCGAGGCGTCGGACCGCATCGGCGGCCGCTGCATCACCGACACCGCGACATTCGGCGTGCCGTTCGATCGTGGCGCGCGGTGGTTGTACAATCCCGACAGCAGCGCGCTGGTCAGGCTGGCGCGAAGCTCGGGCCTGGAGACCTTTCCGGCGCCGGTCGGGCAAAGGATCCGGATCGGCCGGCGCAATGCGCGGGCCGGGGAGACCGAGGATTTTCTGGCCATGCTGGTTCGCGCCAACCGCGCCATCGATGAACTCGCCCGCAAGGTCGACATGGCGTCTGCGACGGCGCTGCCGAAGGATCTTGGCGACTGGGCGGCGACGGTCGAATTCGTGCTCGGTGCCTACGCCACCGGAAAGGATCTGAAGGATCTCTCCGCGATGGATCAGGTCCGCGCCCAGGACCGCAATGTGGCGGCTGGTTGCCGCCAGGGCGTCGGCGCGCTGATCGGCAAGCTCGGTGAGGCCGTACCGGTCGCGCTCGGGACACAAGCGACCCGCATCACCTGGAGCGGACGCGATGTCATGGTCGAGACGCCGGCCGGCCGCGTTGCCGCGCGTGCCGCGATCCTCACCGCGTCGTCCAACGTACTCGCCTCGGGCGCCATCAAGTTCACGCCCGACCTGCCCAAGCGCCAGCTCGATGCGGCCGCGAAACTCAGTCTCGGCTCGACCGATCACATCGTGCTGCAACTGGCGGGAAATCCACTCGGGCTTTCGCGCGACGAGGCCATCATCGAGCAGAGCAGCGGGCCACGGACCGCAGTTCTGCTGGCCAATGTCGGATCGTCGTCGCTGTGCTCGATCGATGTCTCCGGTTCGTTCGGCCGCGATCTAAGCGCGCAGGGCGAGGCGGCGATGGTGGCGTTTGCCGTGGAGTGGCTGACCAAACTGTTCGGCAGCGATGTCGCGGCGACCGTCAAGCGCTCCAGTGCGACGCGCTGGAATGCGGCGCCTTACGTGCTCGGCGCGATGTCCGCCTCGTCACCCGGCGGCCAGGGCTCGCGACGGATTTTGACCGAGCCGGTCGGCAACGTTTTTTTGGCCGGCGAAGCCACCCATGAGACGCTGTGGGGCACCGTCGACGGCGCCTGGGAAAGCGGCGAGCGCGCCGCCGATGCGGCGCTGAAGAAGATCGGCGCGCTCAAGGAGCCCGCGCCCGCGGCACCGGCGCGCGCGCGTGCTCCGGCGCCGGTGCGGCGGCAGCCATCGTCGTCGGCCTGGCCGTCGGGCGATCCAAGGGCGCGATGACTTCGAGTTAAGTTCGACAACATCAACCCCGTCATTGCGAGCGAAGCGAAGCAATCCAGGGGCCAAGGAGCAAGAACTGGATTGCTTCGTCGCAAGAGCTCCTCGCAATGACGGAGTTAGCATCTCGTTTTAGTTTAAAGGCTCATGCTCTAGATTCGTTGTTGCGGTAGGACACCGGCGAGAGATTTACGATTGAGAGGGACGTCATGAGCGTTCGATTTCAGAAGACCCCACGCGGCGAGGTCGCAATCCTCCCGCGGAAGGACTACGAAGCTTTGGTCGCCAAGGCAGCCGAAGCTGATGAAGATTCTGGCACCGCGCGTCTTGTAAGCCGGGCGCGTAGCGAGATCGCCGCCGGAGCTCCGCTGTTGCCGAAAGACGTCGTCGATCGTATGGCAAACGGAGAGAATCCTGTTCGGGTCCTGCGCGAGTGGCGCGATCGAGAATGGCCGGACGGCATGACCCAAACATATCTGTCGTCTAAGACAAACCTGAGCCAAGGCCATATTTCAGACATCGAGAACGGCCGACGTGTGGGCACGGTCGCCACCCTTCGGCTCATCGCCGATACGCTTCAGGTGCCGCTCGACCTGCTCGTACAGGAAAGCTGACCTCCTCGCAGCACGGTCACACCGGCAGCGCGAGCTGCATCAGGTCCTTCGCCACGACGATCCGGCCGGTAAAATTCTTCTTCACGTCTTCCGTCCAGTTGTCGTCGGTGACCAGCGGATCGTCGCCCGGCACGAAATGGCTGAGCACCAGCACCTTGACCCCGGCGGCCGCCGCGATGCGGCCGACATCTTCGGTCGTGGTGTGGCTTTCCAGCAGGTGCTTCTTGAGCGTCGCGCCGTTCTTGGTCTTGATCACCAGCCGATCGACCGCCGGCACATACAGCGATTCATGCACCAGCACGTCGGCGCCCTTGGCGAATTCGGCGAGTTTCGGGTTGTAGGCGGT
>JAQGJF010000800.1 GCA_028290765.1 Tardiphaga sp. | reverse complement strand
GGCGCCGATCGCCTTGCCGGTGCGAACCAGCTCTTTCAGCCGCTCGCTGGTCCGATCCGGATAGCGCTCGACCAGTTGCTCGAAAATCAGCGCGCCCTCGGCGGCGAGGATGGTGTTGATTGCGCTCCAATTGGCTTGATCGAGCTCCGGAAGCACCAGCTCCTCCAGCACGGCGCCCGCGCCACGTAACGTCGTGATTGCCGCGTCGAACACCTGTTGCTGCTCGGGCTCTGCCTTCGACCATTTCGCAAAGCGCACGATCGCCAATCGCGGCTTTTCGGCTGGCTGCAATCCACCGTCGATGGAAACCTCGAATGCCGGGACCGGCCGGCCATGCGGATCGTGGTCGCTGCTGCCGCCGATCAGCGACAGCGCAAAAGCGACGTCGTCGACCCGGCGCGCGAAGAAGCCGACATGATCGAGCGACGGACTGAGCGGATGGACGCCGCTGCGCGGGATGGCGCCAAAACTCGGCTTGAACCCGACCACGCCGTTGAACGCCGCCGGCCGGATCACCGAGCCCAGCGTTTGCGTTCCGAGCGCCAGCGGCACGATCCCGGCCGCCACCGCCGCCGCGGAGCCGGAAGACGACCCGCCCGGCGTATGTGCGGCATTCCACGGATTGGTGGTCGGGCCGGGATGCCGCCAGGCGAATTCGGTCGAGACGGTCTTGCCGAAAATCGTCGCCCCGAGATGGCGCAGCCGCTCGACCACCCAGGCATCGGCGGCGGGAATGCAGTCCTTGTAGACCGGCGAGCCATTGGTGGTCGGCATATCCGCGGTGGCGATGATGTCCTTGATCGCGACCGGGATGCCGGACAACGGTCCGGGCCGGCGTGTGGTGTCTCGGGGGAGAACTTCAAAGGCTTTGAGGACGGGCTCGGCGGCTCTGGCTTTTTCGAGGCAAGCCGCGGCGTAGCGATCGGCGGCAGCGGGGTTGTTCTTGAACGCGCGCAGCAGTTCGAGAACACCGGCGCCGGGTTTGGTGGCGGAGTGGGCGGAGTCGGTCATGTATTCGCTTTCCGAAAAAGGAAGCTTCGATCAGCACAGGGAGTGCGTCATCGGCAGACGGGCTTCCTCGCTTCCATTCGGGATGCTAAGACGCAGGCGATCTACGAACAAGAATAAATCGGGGAGCAAACCACATGAGCCAGGCCGCCATCGAACTCGGATCGTCGGGGATCGCCAAATCCGAACTCGAGAAAAGCACCATCCGTGCGATCTCCTGGCGGCTGATTCCGTTTTTGATCCTGGCGTATTTCCTGGCCTATCTCGACCGGGTCAATCTCGGCTTCGCGGCGCTGACCATGAATGCGGAGCTGAAGTTCTCGCCGCTGGTGTTTTCCTGGGGCGCCGGCATCTTCTTCATCGGCTATTTCCTGTTCGAGGTGCCCTCCAATATCGCGCTGGAGAAATTCGGCGCCAGCCGCTGGATCGCGCGCATCATGGTGACCTGGGGCATCATCTCCGCGCTGATGGCGATGGTGACGGGTCCCTGGAGTTTTTACGGCCTGCGCTTTCTGCTGGGCGTGGCCGAGGCCGGATTTTTCCCCGGCATCATTCTGTACCTCACCTATTGGTATCCGGCCGAATATCGCGCCCGGTTTCTCGCGGCGTTCGCGATCGCGGTGCCGGTGTCCACGGTGATCGGTGCGCCAGTATCGGGCTTGCTGCTCGGCCTCGACGGCGCCATGGGGCTGAAAGGCTGGCAGTGGCTGTTCATCATCGAGGGCGTGCCCTCGGTCGTGCTCGGCGTAGTCACCTGGTTCTACCTCACCGATCGTCCGTCGCAGGCGACCTGGCTGTCGACGGAGCAGAAGGCATGGCTGGCTGCCAAGCTTGATGCCGAAACCGCCGCCAAGGAGGCGGTGCGCCGCTACACGCTGGGGCAGGCGCTGGGTTCGGCGAAGGTGCTGACGCTGTGCGCGGTCTATTTCGGTTTCGTCGGCGCGCTCTATGGCATGCAGTTCTGGCTGCCGCAGATCGTCAAGGCGTTCGGTTTCAGCAATGCACAAACCGGCTTCGTCACCGCGGTGCCCTATCTGTTCGGCGCGGTGGCCATGATCTTCTGGGCGCGGCACTCCGACGCCCACCGCGAACGGGTCTGGCACGTCGCGCTGCCGCTGCTGCTGACGGCAATTGGCCTCGGCGTGTCGGGCTACTCCGACAATCCCGCCATCATGATGGTGGCGCTGATCGCCGCGGCGATCGGCACCTTCGGGACCTTCGCGGTGTTCTGGACGCTGCCGACGGCGTGGCTCAGCGGCACCGCGGCGGCCGGCGGCATCGCGCTGATCAACTCGGTCGGCAACCTCGCCGGATTCGGCGGGCCGTATCTGATCGGCTGGGTCAAGGAAGCGACCGGAAGCACGGCGACGGGCCTGCTGGTCCTGGCTGTGCTGCCGCTGGTCGCGGCATGCCTGGTGCTGATCGGCAAGGACGACACCTCGACCGAGTTCGCGGCATCGGCCTTGGCGAAATAGCGGCGGCTGACGTCACGGTTCGCGATCTCCGCCGGTAAAATCTTCCGGCACGGAGAACAAAATGCCGCGACATTCTGACTCGGGGCCGAGAAATATCCAGCAACATCAGTGGTGCAAGTCTGGCTCGGCAATTGCTCCAAAGAATGGACCGCCAGCGTCTTCGCGGATGGCGGCCGTCCACCAGCAACCGTCCCCATCACGCAGGACGGAAAAGAGGAGCAGCACCCGTGGTGAACTTACTGTCGACATCCCAGTCCTTTTACAAGCCGATGCGGATCCCCGAACCGCCGTCGCCTCCGGATTTCGTGACACCGCCGACGGCGGAAACGACGTCCGAAGCCTCGTCCTCGGTTCCGATCCATGGCGCGTCGCCCGCCGCCGACCCGCCGCCCAAGAAAACCACCGCGAGCATCGGCATAGCGCAGGTGATCCAGGCCTTCTTGCTCCGCTTGCAGGAGCTTGGTCTCTCCAAGGTTTCCGGAACGGATGGCAACGACAGACTCAACGGCTGGTCCGGCAGCCTCGTCGACGCCGGTGACGGAAACGACACGGTGAATGTGTGGTCGGGCAGCGTGGTCGATGCCGGCGCCGGCAACGATTCGGTCAAGGCATGGTCGGAATCGCGGGTTCACGGCGGGGCCGGCGACGATCGGATCGAGGTCTGGTCCGACAGTCAGGTCGACGGTGGCGACGGCAACGATGTCATTCGCGCCTGGTCGGACTCCATCGTGGCGGGCGGTGCCGGCAACGATGACATCAGCGGCTGGTCGGGCAGCCAGATCGATGGCGGCGAGGGCGACGACGTGATCTCGGTCTGGAGCGACAGCATCGCCAGTGGCGGCGCCGGCAACGACACCATCTATGCCGCCAGCGGCGCGGTCGTCTCCGGCGGCACCGGCGACGATACGATCTCTGTCGGCGTGGATTCGACGATCAGCTTCGCGGCCGGCGATGGCAAGGACACCATCTACGCCGATATGAACACGAGGCTGGAGCTTGGCGGGGGAATTTCCCGCGACAAGACCCACGTCACGGTCTCGGGAAATACCGCGACCATTACCTTCGACGGCAGCGACGACCAGATCACCATGAACCTCGGCCCGCGCGGTCCGGCCTCCCTGGCGTTCGCCGATGGCTCCTCGATGGAAGTTCGAGCCGAGCCGAGGAAGCTTGGGGCATGAAACGGCGCTGACATGCGAGCGGTCATCTCGGGGAAAACATCCCCGAGAGGCCAAGCCGGTCCGCCCGAAATAGCCATTTCCGATCAGATCTCGGGGTCCTGGAAACGTCGTGCTAACCACGCCGGCGTTCACGGATTCATGATCGCTGACGAATATTGACAATCGTCACTAAACAATCGACACTCTCCCTCAGATCTCGCCGAGGGAGGCACCGATGTTCGCCCGTTCGATTTTTTCTAACTACTACAGGCTTTTAGCAGGTTCTGCCATCGCGCTGCTGGCGTTTACGCTGGCCGGCTGCAACGAGAAAGTGGCCGAAAAGGCCGAGCCGGGCCGCCCGGTTCTGGTCGCTGCCGTGCATTACGAGGCCGAATCACCGGCGCGCAGCTTTGTCGGCACCATCCGGCCGCGGATCGAAACCGACATGGGTTTTCGGGTCCCCGGCAAGATCGCCAAGCGCCTGGTGGAAGTCGGCCAGACCGTCGATGTCGGCCAGCCGCTGGCGACGCTCGATGAAGTCGATCTGAAATTGCAGGCCGAGCAGGCCGAGGCCGAGCGCCGCGCCGCCACCGGCGTGCTGGCCCAGGCCGGTGCCGCCGAGACCCGCGCCCGGGAATTGCGCGGAAAGGGCTGGTCGACCGATGCGCAGTTCGATCAGGCCAAGGCCGCCGCCGATGAAGCCCGCGCCCGGCTCAATCGCGCCGAGCGTTCGGTCGAACTCACCAACAACTCTTTGTCCTATGCGACGCTGGTTGCCGACACCCGTGGCGTCGTCACCGCGACGTTGATTGACGCCGGACAGGTCGTGGCGTCGGGCCAGACCGCGATCCGGGTCGCGCGCTTCGCCGAAAAGGAAGCCGTGGTCTCGATCCCCGAAAC
>JAQGJF010001048.1 GCA_028290765.1 Tardiphaga sp. | reverse complement strand
TCTGGCGGCAGGGGTTATGGGTCCCTGCGTGCGCAGGGACGACTCGTTGATATGTTCCTTGCGCGATCGGTCCCGTATCTCATTCCAATTGCCGAGACGCAGTGCCCTAGAAATATCTGGGCAGCCGTGGGGTTATTAAATACCATCGGCAAAACAAATAACTGGGAGGCTCTTATGAAGTTCGGATTGTTGTCGACCGCCGTTGCGGCGTGTCTGGTTCTCGCTGCGCCTGCGTCGGCGCAGGGCGTCAAGATCGGCATTCTCAACGATCAGTCCGGTGTCTACGCCGATTACGGCGGCAAATATTCCGTCGAAGCCGCCAAGATGGCGATCGAGGATTTTGGCGGCAGCGTGCTCGGCCAGAAGATCGAGATCATCTCCGCCGACCATCAGAACAAGCCCGATCTCGGCGTCAGCATCGCGCGGCGCTGGTACGACGTCGACGGCGTCGACATGATCACCGAGCTGACCACGTCGTCGGTGGCGCTTGCGGTGCATGAGCTGTCCAAGACGCAGAAGAAGATCGATATCGTGGTGGGTGCCGCGACCTCGCGGCTCACCGGTGATGCCTGCCATCCTTACGGCTTCCACTGGGCCTATGACACCCATGCCTTGGCCGTCGGCACCGGCGGCGCGCTGACCGAAGCCGGCGGCAACACCTGGTTCTTCCTGACCGCCGATTACGCCTTCGGCTACGCGCTCGAGGCAGACACCGCCGAGGTGGTGAAAGCCAAGGGTGGCAAGGTGCTGGGCTCGGTGCGCCATCCGCTGAACTCTTCCGACTTTTCGTCGTTCCTGCTGCAGGCGCAAAGCTCGAAAGCAAAAATCGTCGGCCTCGCCAATGCCGGGCTCGACACCACCAACTCGATCAAGCAGGCGGCGGAATTCGGCATCGTCGCCGGTGGCCAGAAGCTGGCCGGCCTGCTGCTCACGCTGGCCGAAGTCCACGGCCTCGGTCTGCAGTCGGCGCAGGGCCTGGTGCTCACCGAAGGCTTTTACTGGGACCGCAACGACCAGTCGCGCGAGTTCTCCGAACGCTTCCTGAAGCGGACCGGACGGATGCCGAACATGATCCACGCCGGCACCTATTCGGCAACCCTGCAATATCTCAAGGCGGTGAAGGCGGCCAACACCAAGGATTCCGACGCCGTCGCCAAGAAGCTGAAGGAGTTGCCGGTCGACGACATGTTCGCCCAGGGTGGCAAGGTCCTGGCCAATGGACGCATGGTGCACGACCTCTATCTGTTCGAGGTCAAGAAGCCGTCGGAATCGAAGAAGCCATGGGACTATTACAAGACCATTGCCACGGTCCCCGGCGACAAGGCGTTCCCGACCGCGGCCGACAGCGGTTGTCCGCTGACGAAGTAGAAAGAGGCATCATCGTAGCCCGCATGAGCGGAGCGATATGCGGGGCAGAGATCCCGGATGTCGCGTCGCTTATCCGGGCTACGCTCTTCGCGAAGCAATAGCGCTCCTCAATACCCCGTCATTTCCAGATATCCCACGCCGCCATGGCTGCCTGCAAAGCTGATCGGTCCTTCCCAATAGGGAAAGCTGGTCCCCATCCAGCTTTTCGCATTCAACGCCGCGCTCTCGATCTTCAACCCGCGCGTCGGAATCGCGATGCGCCACGCGGTCGGCAGTTTGCGATTGCCGATCGCGGTCGTTGCGATCGGCGTCATCTCGATATCTTGCGCGGCAATCTGAGTGGAGCGCCCGTCGAGGCCGATCCAGTTGCCTGAAAAATAATGTTGGCCGTCGGTTTGCCGAAGCCGGAACAGCATCAGCTTTTCGCCCGATGCCAGATGCAGCGAAAACCAGTCCCATCCGGTCTGATCCGAGGCGAGCGGCTGGCTGCTCCATTCGCGGTCCATCCAGGCTTGTCCGCTCACCTCGATCGGTTTGTCGTCGATGGTGAGGGTGCCTGCGGCGTTGAAATAAGGCTGGCTGTAGTAATACGAGGCTTGGCCGCGTTCCGATTTCCGGCTGTAACCGGCGTCGCCCTGCAGAACCAGCGCCCGCTGCGTTTCAAGGCGCAGCGTGTAGCTGAAATCCGCGCCCGACGCCGCGAGCTGCAGTGGCGCAATGGTGGTGTCCGACATCGCGTCAAGCCCACGCATCTCCCAGGCATCGATCCAGGCGCGAAACGGCTTGGCTTCGACGCCGGCCTGGCCGATGCCGCCGCGGCCGAAGGCTTCGCTGGTGCGATGGGTATCGGCACCGGTCACCGCGGCGTGTCCCATCCAGATCTGCCGGTTGGCCCAGCCTTCCTGCCGCGCGCCGGGCGCCATTGCCTCAGGGGCCTTTGCCTCAGGGGCCATTGCCTGCCGGAACAGCGTCCATTGCGCGCCGTAGGCTGTGCCTGAGGCATCCCTGAGATTGGCCGTGACGTACCACCACTCGATGCGGAAATCGGGATGCGGTCCGTGATCGGCCGGAAACGACAACGGCTTGCCGGGCATAACGGGCGCAAATCCGGCAACGTCACGGCCGAGCCCGGCAAAGCCTTGCGCCCATGACGATGCGCGGCCGGCGCCGAGCAGGACGAGCCCGCTGAGGAGGGCACGACGGGAGATCGGGGCGCTAGCGCTCATCGGCAAAAATCTTCACCAGTTTGGCCGGCTGCATGCGCAGCAGTTTCAGGATCGGCAGCAGCGCCGCCAGCAGCGATGCCAGCATGGCGACGGCCAATAGCTGCAGCAGTTGCAGCGGAAACACATGAAATGGCAGCCGCCAGCCGAAGGCTTTCACGTTCACCACCGCGATCAGGCACCACGCCACCAACAGACCGAGCGGCAACGCGAGCAACGCAGTGATGAAGGCGACCGACATGGTTTTCAATAATTCGATGCCGGCGAGTTGCCGGCGCGTGATCCCGATCGCCCACAACGGTGCCAGTTGCGGCAGCCGCGAATGGCTCAGCGTCAGCAGGCTGGTCAGGAGCGCGACGCCGGCCACGCCCAGCGTAAAGCCGTTCAGCGCCGCAGTCACCGCGAAGGTGCGATTGAAGATGCGCGTCGACTCGGTCTTCAGCGTCGACTGATCCGCGAGGCTGCGGCCGTCGAGGCTGAATTCCTGGTGAAGGGCCGCGACCAGCGCCGGCACCGCGGCGGGCGCGACACGCAGGCCGAGCCGGGTCTGCGGAATGTCGGGAAACTGTTTTATCAGCGCATCGATGTTGACGCCGATCTGGCCTTTTGGATTGCCGTAGTCGGCGTAGATCGCCGCCACCCGCAGCGGCCAGTCTCCGGTTGCGGACGGCACCTGTATTTGGTCGCCGAGATGGAGGTTGAGGCGCCGGGCCAGTTGCTCGCTCACCAGCGCGGCGTCGCCGTTTCGCACCTGGTCCCATGGATTCGCGATGGATTGCAGCAGTGGCCAGTGATCGCGATAGGTCGGGTGATCGGCGAAGCCCAGGACCTCGGCCGGCCAGCCGCCGATTTGCGCGTCTGCCCGGCTGCCTGGCAGGATGGCTTCGACCTCGGGGCGCCGGCTCAGCCAGGCCTTGATCTGTCGGGCCTGCGCGTCGTTCGCGGCGTTGAGGTAGACGTCCGCCGCCAGCCGTCCGTCCAGCCATCCGGTAAAGGTCTTGCTGAAGCTCTCGACCATGGTGCCGACACCGACATTGACTGCCAGCGCCAGCAACAGCGCCATCAACGCCAGCGACAGTCCGGACAGCTGCAACCGGCTATCGGCCCAGAACCAGGTGAGAAGTAGACGGCTACTGCTGCGTTCGCCGAGATACAGCACAAATCCCAGCACCACCGGCAGGCCTAGTGCCGCGCCGAGCAGCAGCGCCCCCAGCACGAAAAATCCCGACAGCAGCGAATCGCCGAACCACAGAACGACGGCGGCGGCGATCAACACCGCGATGGCGAGCGCGCCTTGCAGCATCAGCCAGCGATGCTGGGCCCGCTGCCAGGCATAGGGCTGCGCGGCCACCAGAATCGGAAGCCGCGCCGCCTTGGTCAGGCTGGTCGCGGCTGCTGCCAACGCACCGAGCACGCTGATCCCGATGCCGGCGAACCACCATGTGGGCTTAAGCGTCAATTGACCGGGAATCTGCGCGCCATACAGCCCACGCAGGCTCGCCGCGACATCGGGAAGCAGCGCTGCCGCGATCAGATAGCCGCAAACTAATCCTGCGAGTCCCGCCACCAGTGCGATCGTCACCAGTTCGACCACCAGAATGACGTTCAGCATGCGCGCCGAGACGCCGCAGGCGCGCAAGGTCCGCAGCATCGGTCGGCGCTGTTCGAACGCCAGGCCAATGGCGGAATTGACGATGAAGAGTCCGACAAAGAACGACAGCAGGCCGAATGCCGTGAGATTGAGATGAAAGCTGTCGGTAAGGCGTTCGAGATCGCTCTCTGCATCCGGTTCGACGAGGCGAAGCCGATCGCCGGCCACGGCTTCGAGCGGCGTGCGCCGGCCCTTGGCCTTCCCGACCAGCAGGCGGGAAATCCGGTCCGGCATGTTCAGCACACGTTGCGCGATGCCGATATCGACCACCAGCACGCCGGGCACCAGTTGCGCCTGCGATTTCAGCGGCGGCAGCGCGGTATCATTTCCGGTCCTTGGTGTGGCCCCTTCCGCCAGATCGAGATCGGCGAGGCTCTCCGGTGCCAGCAATGTTTCTCCCGGCGGCGTCAGAAAGGATTGCAGCCCGGTCCTGCCGATCTCCGGCGCGGAGGTTGCTTCCGCCGGCAAGGTAACCGGCTCGATGCCCAGCAGCCTGAATGATCGCCCGCCGATCTGCACCCGGCCTTCGAGCACCGGCGACACCGGCCAGCCGGCGCGGCGCAGATCGACGAAGAGCTGCTGCGGAAATGTCGCGTCGTTACGGCCGACCAGCATGGCGGTGCGGGCGCCGCCCAACGTCGCGGCGGCGCGGTCGTAGCTGGAACGGGCCTGCTGGTTGAGCGCCTGGACGCCGCTCCACAGCGCGGTCGCGGAAACCAGCCCGATCAGCAGCGTGGCCAGCTGCATCGGGTGCCTTCGCCAGTGGCTGAGCAGCACCGCGAGGATCCAGATCGGGCGTTTCATGCGACCAGTCCGGCGTGAAGACGAACCTGCCGGTCGAGCGTGGCCGCCAGGCGCGCGCTGTGGGTCACCATCAGAAAACCGCACCCGGTTCGCCCGACCAGATCGCGTGCGAGGCCGAGAACGTCGTCGGCGGTATCTTCATCGAGATTGCCGGTCGGTTCATCCGCAAGCAGCAGCAGCGGCTTGACCGCCAGCGCGCGGCCGATGGCGACGCGCTGCTGCTGGCCGCCCGACAATTGTTCCGGATATCGCTTCTGCAAATCGCCGAGCCCGAGCCGATCGACCAGCTCGGCCTGCCAATGGACATCGTGGCGGCCGGCAATGCGCGACTGGAACGCCAGGTTGTCGGCGACGGTGAGGCTCGGGATCAGGTTGAATTGCTGAAACACCAGTCCGAGCCGGTCGCGCCGCAGCGCGGCGCGCTCGGCATCGGCCAGCGTGGAGACGCAGGTTTCTCCGAGCCAGACCTCGCCGCTGTCGGCCTGGTCGAGGCCGGCGATGAGATGCAGCAGCGTGCTCTTGCCGCTGCCGGATTCGCCGGTCAGCGCCACGCTCTCGCCGGCGGCGACGCGAAGGTCGACCCCGCGCAGCACCGCGACCTGCTCCTGCGCCGAGCGATAGCTCTTGTTCAGCCGGCGTACCGTCAGCATCGACGATCCGCTACAAGCGAGGCGCCGCGCATCAAAACCATTACATCGGCTTCTGGTATTTCAGCACGAACTCGTCCACCGGCACCTGTGGCCGGAACACCGCGGCGTCGCGCGGATCCTCGGGATGGCGCAGAAAGCTGCCTTCGGCGGCGAGCTTGAAGCCGGCGGCTTCGATTTCCCGCCGCAACGCGCTCTCTTCGATGCGATGGAGAGTCTTGCCGACCGTGGTGCCGTCACCGGCACGCGCGGAATGGTCGGCGATCACCAGAAAGCCGCCGGGCTTCAGCGCCGCAAACAGCTTGCGATTCATCTCGGCGCGGTCGACCTGCATATAGGTCGTATCGTGATAGGCGAAGAAGAACGTGATCAGGTCGAGCCCGCTGACATCGGGCGGAACCGGATCGTCGAAATTCCGGATGACATGCACCACGTTTTTCATGGCGGGCTTCTGCGCGCGGATGTCGAACTTGTCCTTGACGAAACGCTCGATCACCTCGGCCGAATCCTGGGCATAGATCACGCCGCTCGGGCCGACCGCGCGGGCCAGTAATTCCGTGCTGTAGCCGGCGTTGGCGTCCACATCCAGCACCTTCATACCGGGTTTGACGCCGGTGAAGGCCAGCATCTTGGCCGGTTCGCGGCGCAGGTCGGTCTGCCGGTCGGCATCGCTTCGGTCCGGCGCCGCGACAATGGCCGGATAGTCGGGCGCGGCATCTTGCGCCGTTGCCGGCCGCACCATCGGGTAGGAAAGAATCGCGGCCATCGAAAGCGCCGCAAACCGGCGGATCAGACGTGCAGAGCAACGACGGTCGATTTTGATCATGGCGGGATTCCTTGTGCGACGACCCATCCTATCAACCCCAATGCTTTAGATCACGGCCTCAATCGGCGGGATAGCGTAAGCGTGAAGCCAATTTGGCCACATGCCGCGCTCCGCTTCGGGTAGGCTCCGAAAATGTCACATTGCGTCGCTACCGATCCCGCGGATAGCATTGCGCCAGACCCGATCAACGGGCAAAAGCGGGGACTGAAACGGGAATTGTGGGGGAGCGACCATGACCGCACAGCCGACGCCGAAAGGTGCCTGGAAGATCACGTTCCTGCTGTTTCTCTTCATGCTGGTGAATTTTGCCGACAAGATCGTCGTCGGCCTGGCCGGTGTGCCGATCATGACCGAGCTTCAGCTCGATGCTGAACAGTTCGGCCTGCTCGGATCGTCGTTCTTCTTCCTGTTTTCGATAGCGGCCATCATTGTCGGCTTTGTCGTCAATCGCCTCGCCACCCGCTGGGTGCTTCTCGCCTTGGCTTTGGTCTGGGCGCTGGCCCAGTTCCCGATGGTGGGCAGCGTCGAATTCAGCACCCTCCTGATCTGCCGCGTCATCCTTGGCGCCGGCGAAGGACCGGCGGCTTCGGTGGCGACGCATGCGATCTACAAATGGTTTCCCGATGAGAAGCGAACGCTTCCCACCGCCGTGCTCTCTCAGGGGTCGGCCTTCGGCGTCATTCTCGCGGTACCGGCGCTGAATTGGGTCATCGTCAATTATTCCTGGCATTATGCCTTCGGCACGCTGGGTGTGGTGGGCCTGCTCTGGGTGGTGGCCTGGCTGATTTGGGGCGAGGAGGGACCGTTGGTGCAGACCGCCACCATGGCCGCGACCGAGCCCCGCATTCCCTATCTGCAGCTCCTGACGTCGCGGACCTTCGTCGGCTGCTGCGCCGCGACGTTCGGTGCCTATTGGGCGCTGTCCCTTGGCCTGACCTGGTTCACGCCGTTCATTGTCAAAGGGCTGGGGTTTTCCCAGAAGGCCGCAGGCTGGATTTCGATTCTGCCATGGGTGTTCGGCGCCGTCGTGGTGCTCCTGACCGGCTGGATTTCCCAGGTGCTCATGGCCCGCGGCGTTTCCACGCGCGAGGCGCGGGGCGTGCTCGGTTCGGTTCCTCTGGTCATCGGCGGCTTGATCATGTTGGCGATGACGCATGTCGACGGTGCGAGCCTGAAGGTTGCCCTGCTGGTGACCGGCTCCGGGCTGTGCGGCGCGATCTATGTGGTCTGTCCGGCCATGATCGGCGAGTTCACGCCGGTGTCGCAGCGTGGCGCCGTGCTGGCGATCTACGGCGCGATCTACACCCTGGCCGGCATCGCGGCCCCGCTGGTGATGGGCAGCATGATCCAGCGCGCGGCGGTCCCGATCGATGGCTACATGACCGGCTTCACCATCAACGCCGTGATCCTGATCATCGCGGGCCTGCTCGGCCTGCTGCTGCTGCGGCCGAACACCGAGCGGACGCGCTTGCTGGCCGCATCGCCGAAGCCGGAATACGTCTAATAGCAGCGAGTAGCGAGACTACGGCTCCAGCAGTCGCGTGACGGGCTCCTCGGCATTTGTCTTTTCCGGATTTCGCTCGGTGACCAACGCGAGCAGGACGGTCAGTGCCATGAACACGACCGATGCGCCGAACACCCAGTGCGGGCTGTTGTGGTCCATGATCCAGCCGAACAGCAGCGGGCTGATGATGCCGCCGACATTGAAGCCGGTGGAGACGATGCCGAAGGCGCGACCGGCGGCGCCGGGAGGCGCGGCGTTGCGCACCAGCATGTCGCGCGATGGGGCGATCATGCCGCCGAGGAAGCCTGCGAGCGCCATCGCCGTCGTCAGCAGCATCGGCGGCAGGTTCACCGTCGCAATGATCAGCACGACAGCCGCGTTGAGCGCGAAGCACCCCGCGGCCACCTGGCCGTGGCGCTGCGTCCGGTCGGCGAGAAAGCCGCCGGCCAGCACGCCGATGGCGCTGGTACCGAGAAACGCGGTGAGGGCCAGATTGGCGGCGGAGAACGAACTGCCATAGCCGCTCATCAGGGCGACGACGCCGAAATTGCCGATACCGGCGTTGGACAGGCTAAGCAATGTGAAGAAGGCGGTCAGCACGATAATGGCCGGCGTCATGATGCTGACCCGCGGTGCCTGCTTGCCGTCGGCTCCGAAATCGGCCGCACCCGCATCAGGAATCCCGACGATGAGGAGCAGCAGCGCGACCAGCGGGCCTATCGCCCCCGCGATGATCAGGGCGCCCTGGCCCCCGGTCATGGCGACCAGCGCCACCATGACCGGCGGCGCCACCGCGCCGCCGAGGAAGCCGGCGAAGGTGTGAATCGAAAACGCGCGGCCCATCCGCGCTTCATCCATATGGGCGGAAAGGATCGCATAGTCGGCGGGATGATAGACGCTGTTGGCGAGTCCCAGCAGCGCGGCGCAGGCGATCAGCCAGGGATAGCTCAAATGCAGGCCGAGCATCATCAACGAGCAGCCGCCGAGCGCCAGTCCCATGATGAGGATTTTCCGGGCTCCGACCCGGTCCACCAGATAGCCGATCGGCGCCTGGGTCAGGCCCGACACCACCGCGAACACGGTCAATGCAAAACCGAGTTCGATGAAACCGACACCGAGCTGCTCCTTGAGAAAAGGGAACAGCATCGGCAGGACGAACAGATGGAAGTGGCTGACCCAATGGGCGGTCGAAATCGCGGACAGGGTGCGCAGCGACGACTCCGATCGCGTCCGATTCGCGCCTGCCAGTACGTCGACCATTCCGAGTTTCCGCCCGATTCCGTTACGTTGGCCCCGAAGAGCGAGGGGAAACTATCGGTTCCATGGGTTATTTGTCTATGAACAGCGCTGCATGACAGCCCTCGCGGAGGGGGGAGGAACCGGGTATTCGGTGGCTTGAACCAAAGCCCCGAGGCAAACAGGGGCCGGTGCGGAGAGAATTTCAGCATGGCCCGCCAGTTGCCGGCTTCAAGACCGCTTCATGTGCTGCTGTCCGAAGGCGCCAGCACATCGGCGCGGGAGGCGGTCACGATATTGGGTCTCAAGGGCCATGTCGTCGAGATCTGCGATCCCGATGCGCATGCTTTGGCGCGCTTCTCGCGATTCGTCGGCAAATTTCACCGCTGTCCGGCGCTCGCGAAAGATCCGGCCGCCTACCTCATATTCATCGAGAAATTATTGGCTTCGCGGCGGTTCGATGTCCTGTTGCCGATCCACGAGCAGGGGTTTTTGCTGGCCCGCGCGGCGGCGCGAATCAAAACGAGCGTCGGGATCGCGCTGCCGGATTTCGAAAATTATCGCACCGCGCACAGCAAGGCCGGCTTCAGCCGGTTGCTGGATGAGTTGGGATTGCCGCAGCCGGTCACCCATCTCGCCAGATCCGAAGCCGAATTGCGCGCCGTCGTTCGGTTTCCCTGCGTGGTCAAGACCGCGATCGGGACCGCCAGTCGCGGTATCTGGTTCGTGCAGGACGACGAGAGCCTGACGCAGGTTCTCGACGAGCTACACGCCAATGATGGATTTGCAGGCGGGGTGCTGGTGCAGGATTTCGTCGCCGGCGCCACCGAAAAGGCCCAGGCGGTGTTCTGTCGCGGCAAGTTGTTGGGCTTTCATGCTTACCGGCAAATCGCCGCCGGTGCCGGCGGCGGCGATGCGCGCAAGGAGAGCGTGCGGCGGCCGAATGTGCGCGCTCATGTCGCCAGGATCGGAGAATATCTGCGCTGGCACGGCGCATTGTCGGTCGACTATATGTTGCCACCCGCGGACGCCATGCCGTTTTATGTCGACTGCAATCCGCGGCTGGTCGAGCCGATGAGTGCGTATCTGGCTGGCGTCGATCTGGTCGGACTGCTGTTGCAGGTCTCGTTGGGAGAAAGCCCGCCGGCCGCTGCGGACAGCCGCGCCGGGGTGCGGACCCATCTCGCCTTGCAGGCCCTGATGGGATGCGCGCTACGTGGCGGCACGCGGCGCGACATCGTTCGCGAGTGCGTTCACCTGCTGGCCCGGCGCGGCGTCTATGCCGACAGTGTCGAAGAATTGACCCCGGCCCGTCTCGACTGGATCAGCGCCGTGCCGCTGGCGATGACGGCCATTCTCTTGAGTGTCTCGCCATCGCTGGCGAAACGGCTTGCGACCGGCGGATGGGGCGCGCATTTGCTCGACGCTCACAGCATCCGGCTCATCGAAGACGAGCACTTTGCTTGAAGCGGCGGCGCTCGAAGCGGCGGCCTTCGTTGCGGATGACCTCGCGCCCCTACAAGCCCTGCTGTTCGTCGTCGCGATCCAGCTTGGGAGTGGCAATGTCGCCATCTTCCATATCGTCGTCCTCGCTCACTTTGGGAGACGGCTTTCTGGACTTGTCGTCTTTCTTGACCGATTTGGCACTCTTGTCTTTTTTTCCGATTCCACCCATGGGCGTCCTGTCCTCATCGATCGGGCGAGTTGTCGCCGCCCGCGGCTTTTACCGGTTTGCAGCCTTTTGAGGCGCGCTTTTGACCTCAATCTCACCGCCATTGCCGAACATAATAGCG
>JAQGJF010001041.1 GCA_028290765.1 Tardiphaga sp. | reverse complement strand
GCTGGCGGCCGAACAGGGCGCCGGCGCCAACACGCTCGACGCCTACCGGCGCGATCTGGAGGATTTCAGCGAATTTCTCGGGCCTACCGGCCAGAGCTTTGCCACCGCCGAAACCCAGCTATTGCGGGACTATCTCGCCGATCTCGACGGGCGCGGCTTCAAATCGACCACGGTGGCGCGCCGGTTGTCCGCGGTGCGGCATCTGTTTCGCTTTCTGCTGAGCGAACGCGTCCGCGCCGACGATCCGGCGGCGATCCTGTCCGGCCCCAAACGCGGCCGCGGCCTGCCCAAGGTGCTGTCGATCGCCGACGTCGACGCCTTGCTGAGCCGCGCGCGATCGCTGGCCGATGCGCCGGAGGCGTCGGCGTCGCAGCGGCTTCGCGCGCTGCGGCTGTATTGCCTGCTCGAAGTGCTCTACGCCACCGGCCTGCGGGTGTCGGAACTGGTGTCGCTGCCGCGCGCGGCGGCGCGGCGCGATGCCCGCATGATCGTGGTGCGCGGCAAGGGCAACAAGGAACGGCTGGTGCCGCTCAACGAAACCTCGCGGCAGGCCATGGCGGACTACCTCGCCGAGGTCGAGAGCCAGAAGCTCGAAAAGGCCAAAAACGCCGCCGCCTCGAAATGGCTGTTTCCCTCGTTCGGCGAGAGCGGACACCTGACGCGGCAGCACTTTGCCCGCGACCTGAAAGAGCTGGCAGCGGCAGCTGGCCTCGCGCCCCGGCTGGTCAGCCCGCACGTGCTGCGCCACGCCTTTGCCAGCCATCTGCTGCACAACGGCGCCGACCTGCGAATCGTACAGACATTGCTGGGCCACACCGATATCTCGACCACGCAGATCTACACCCATGTGGTCGAGGAGCGCTTGAAAAGCCTGGTGCGCGATCTGCACCCGCTGGGAGAAAAAGCCGGCGGGAGTTAACGCTCCCTGAGGATGGCTCAAGCGATCTGCCTTGACTTCGGCGCCTTCTTGACCTGAAAGACCCTGACCGCCAGTTTCGCTCGCCGCTGTCCCGGCGCGTTTCGCAAAAACGGAGCCCGGTTTTGCCCTCGAACGCGTCTTAAATCATTGAAGATACATGCTTTTTGTTACGCAGGCGGAAGCTTGCGTCGCAGTCCAACGCGCCAGCCCCTATATCCCCGTGATGCCGGATCCCATGCGCTCTTATCTCGACTTTGAAAAGCCCGTCGCGGAACTCGATTCCAAGGTCGACGAACTGCGCGCGCTGGCGGCGTCCGGCAGCGATATCGGCGAAGAAATTTCGCGCATCGAGGAAAAGGCCGCGCAGGCGCTGAACGACCTCTACGTCAATCTCACGCCGTGGCAGAAGACCCAGGTGGCGCGCCATCCGCAGCGCCCCCACTGCATGAATTATATCGATGCCCTGATCACCGAATTCACGCCGCTGGCGGGCGACCGCAAGTTCGGCGACGACGAGGCCCTGGTCGGCGGCTTCGGTCGTTTCCGCGGCGAGAGCATCTGCGTCATCGGCCAGGAAAAAGGCGCCACCACCGAGAGCCGGCTGAAGCATAATTTCGGCATGGCGCGTCCCGAAGGCTACCGCAAGGCGGTCCGGTTGATGGAAATGGCCGACCGGTTCGGCATTCCGGTGCTCTCGCTGGTCGATACCGCCGGCGCCTATCCGGGCATCGGGGCGGAAGAGCGCGGCCAGGCCGAAGCGATCGCGCGCTCCACCGATGCCTGCCTGCAGCTCGGCGTTCCCAATGTCGCGGTGATCATCGGCGAAGGCGGCTCCGGCGGCGCGATCGCGATCGCCACCGCCAATCGCGTGCTGATGCTGCAGCATGCCATCTACAGCGTGATCTCTCCGGAGGCCGCCTCCTCGATCCTGTGGCGCGACTCGACCAAGGCCCAGGAAGCCGCGACCAGCATGAAGATCACCGCCCAGGACCTGGCGCGGTTCGGGGTCATCGACTCCATCCTCAAGGAGCCGCCCGGCGGCGCGCACCGCGATCCGCATGCGATGATCGCGACCACCGGCGACGCCATCGCCCAGGCCCTGAACGATCTGCGCACCCTCGACCGCGAGACCGTGCGCCAGCAGCGGCGGCAGAAATTCCTCGATATCGGCCGCAAACTGGTCTGATTCCGCGCCTGTTTCCGGCAACCACAGGTACCGGGTGCCGCCGCGGCCACTTTTTTCCCAAAATCAGCCGTTTCGGCCCCAGTTTAGCCCCGACACGAATATTTAATGTCTATTGACCATGGCTAGACGGAAGCTGCGGCAACGCCCCGATCGACTTGCGACCAGGGGGGCTTAAGGCTAATATTTGCCTACAGTTAAGGGCATAAATGTTTCGACTTTGGGGTGTTGGTTTGCCCACCGCTGCGGAGCTTCGCATTGAATAGTCGCACGCTCGTTCGCGCGCTCGTCACGTCGGTCGTGCTCGCGACGGGTTTCGTGCTGGCCGGATGCAACAGCGACGAGATCTCGCTGGCGAACAATGCCAAGGCCAACAAGCCTATTCCCGAGCGCCTCATCTCCGAGATGCAGCAGAAGGACATGGACCCGCAATCGCCGATGCTGGTCCGGCTGTTCAAGCAGGAAGCCGAGCTCGAGGTCTGGAAACAGGATCGCTCCGGCCAGTTCGCGCTGTTGAAAACCTATCCGATCTGCCGCTGGTCGGGCGATCTCGGACCCAAGGTCCGCGAAGGCGACCGCCAGGCACCGGAAGGCTTCTACAATATCACGCCGGGCCAGATGAATCCGCAATCGGCCTACTATTTGTCGTTCAACATGGGCTACCCGAACGCCTTCGACAAAGCGCTGGGCCGCACCGGCTCGCAGCTGATGGTGCATGGCGACTGCTCGTCGCGTGGCTGCTACGCCATGACCGACGAACAGATTTCGGAAATCTACACGCTCGGCCGGGAATCGTTCTTCGGTGGCCAGCGCGCGTTCCAGGTTCAGGCCTATCCGTTCCGGATGACCCCGGTGAACATGGCCAAGCATCGCAACAACCCGAACATGCCGTTCTGGAAGATGATCAAGGAAGGCTACGATCATTTCGAGGTGACGCGGCAGGAGCCCAAGGTCGAGTTCTGCGAGAACAAATACGTGTTCGACCCGGCCGCGCCGCCGAATTCGTCGCGCGCCCCGGTGTTCAACGCCTCGGCGAAATGCCCGGCCTATGTCATTCCCGACGAGGTCGCCGACGCCGTGCGCCAGAAGCAGCACCAGGACGACACCAAGACCGCCGAGTTGATCGCCAGGGGCACGCCGGTGGCGCAGCGCCGTCCCGATATCGACGGCGGCATGAACAAGATCTTTGCCGCCAAGATCCCGGACGGTTCGACCGGCCTGTCGGAGTCGGAAGGACCCGGCCTGCAGAGCGCCGCCTTTGCCCGGGCGCCCGGCACCATTCCGCCCACGGTCAATCCGCCGCGCGCCACCGCCGCTCTCGCCGCCGCTGCCGAGGAGCCGAGCGTGGCCGTGACGTCGGCACCGGCGACCCGTGTGGCCTCGGCGGCGCCGGGTCAATCGGAAGGCTTCTTCAGCTCGCTGGCCCGCAAGGTCGGCTTCAGCGGCTCCTCCGATACCACCGCAACCACGACGCCAGCACGGGCCGCGGCGCCCGTTCCGGCCAAGCCGAAGGTGATCGAAGCCAAGGGCGGCGAACCGCCGCGCCTGGCGACCACGGCGCCGAATACCGCCGCGCCGAAAGCAGCGGATAGCAAGGTCGCCGCCGCAAAGCCGCCGCTCAAGCCGTCGGTATCGGACGCCGCTGCCGTAGCCCCCGC
>JAQGJF010001037.1 GCA_028290765.1 Tardiphaga sp. | reverse complement strand
CTCGACGTGCAGACCCGCGAATTGATGCAGGAAGAATTGCTGCAGCTGTGGGCCCAGGCGAAATCCGCGGTGCTGTTCGTCACCCACGATCTCGACGAGGCGATCCTGCTCGCCGATCGCGTCGCGGTGCTGACGACGCGGCCGGCCCGGGTCAAATCGGTGCACACCATCGACCTGCCGCGGCCGCGCGACGTCGCCACGCTGCGCTATGACGAGCGTTTCATCGCCATCGCGCGAAAAATTTCCGACGATCTGCGCGAGGAAGTGTTGCGCGCACGGGCGGGGCACTGACATGACCGACACCAGCATTCCCAGCGTCCCTCCGGCTACCGATGGTCGCCTCGAAACCATGGTCGAGCGGTTGCGCCGCCGCGCGCGGCTGGTGCTGGCGTTGCGGCTGGCGGTTCTGGTGTTTCTGATCGGCGGCTGGGAGCTCGGCGTTCGCTCCGGCTTGATCGACCCGTTCTTCTTCGGCCAGCCGAGCGGCATCGTCGTCAAGCTGATCGACTGGTTCCAGAACGGCACCTCGATCGGCCCGTTGTGGAAGCAGATCTGGGTGACGATCTACGAGGCCGGCGCCGGCTTCCTGATCGGCGCGGTGATGGGAATCCTGTGCGGCATCGCGCTCGGCCGCAACCAGCTGCTTTCCGACGTGTTCTCGATCTACATCAAGGTGGCGAATTCGATTCCGCGCGTGGTGCTGGGCTCGATCTTCATTGTCGCGCTGGGGCTCGGCGCGGCCTCCAAGATCGCGCTCGCCGTGGTGATGGTGTTCTTCGTGGTGTTCGCCAATGCGTTCCAGGGCGTGCGCGAAGCCGACAAGAACCTGATCGCCAATGCCCGCATCCTCGGCGCCAGCAACTGGCAGATGACCCGCGCGGTGGTGATCCCCTCGGCGCTGTCATGGATCCTCGCCAGCCTGCATGTCTCGTTCGGCTTCGCGCTGGTCGGCGCCATTGTCGGCGAATTTTTGGGCGCGCGCGAGGGCATGGGCCTCTTGATCGCCACCGCACAGGGCTCGTTCGATTCCAACGGCGTGTTCGCGGCGATGATCGTGATCGCGGTGGTGGCGCTGCTCGCCGAATGGATGCTGACCATGATCGAGGACCGGCTGCTGACCTGGCGCCCGGAAACGACTGCCAACGACTAGAGTCGTAGGGTGGGTTAGCCGTCTCCGTTTGCTGCGACTCAACAAATGGCGAGCCAGGCGTAACCCACCGTCACGCGCGATGTGGAACATGGTGGGTTACGGCTTCCGCTTTGCATGTTGAGCTACAGCGGACGAGAGCGCCTAACCCACCCTACAAGTTTCACGACCAACGATTGATCAGCGCTGCAGCCGCACGCCGAGCATCACCACGGTCGACGCGCTGCTGCCGCCCGATACATTTGAATCCAGGATATCGCGACGAACTGTGGCCTTGATCTGAAACTCGCGGTTCAGCTTGTAGACCAGATCGCCGGAAACCGAGGTCAGCTTGTCGAGCCGGCCGGAGCCCTGGTAGTCGAGCGTGCCCCAGGTGAACTTGCCGACCGCGGTGAGCCAGCGGCGGAAATCGTGATCGACCTCGCCGGTGTAGGTGCGGGTCAGCACCCCGGCGACGCCGGGCACGGTGGTTTCGTCGACCGAGGTGTTGGCGATGAATTTGACGGTGGTCAACGGCGTCGCCGCCCACACCAGCGACGCGCTGGTCAGAAGGCCGGTCAGGTTGTCGAGCCGTGAATCATTATAGGTGCGCAGCGCATAGCCGATCGAAGCTTCGCCGGTCAGAATCCGGCTGAATTCGAAGGTGGTGCCGGCCTTGGCGTATCCACCGGTGGAATCGCGCGCGAAGCCGTTGCGGTCGAAATGCGTGTCGTGCACCCGGCTGTCGCCCTCGATCTCGGCGAACGGCCGCAGCCCCGGCAGCAGATCGTAGCTGACGCGGCCAATGCCGCCGAACTGATTGAAGTTGCGGTCGTCGTTGGTGGTGGACTCGCCGTTGGTGAGCTCTGAATTCTGATAGATGGTGCGGTCGACATTGCCGGTCGCCGACAGCCGCAGCCGGTTGAAATCCTGCTCGACGCCGAGCGAACCTCCGGTGGTGGTGTAGAGCGGATATCTGATCAAGCCGGCCTGGATGTTCGGACTGCCGGGATTGTCGGTGCCGAGGCGCAGGCGGAATTCGGAATTGATGCGGGTGTCGCGGGTGACATCCAGCCGGCCATCGATCTTGCCGGTGAAATCCGGCCGGTCGACGTTGGTGGGCACGCCGGAAATCTGCCCATCCGGCGACGGAAAGGTGTTGCCATAGCCGGTGAACGATCCGCGCAGATCGACCACCACCGAATGCCGCGTCCAGTCGGAAGCCGCCAGCAACTCCGGCGCGATCATGTAGAACGCCGAGCCGCGCGGTGAGACGAAGCGGCCGGGGTTGGTGTCGTAGCCGCCGGTGAGCTCGACGGCGGATTTGACCAGAAAGCTGCCGGCATAGATGCCGACCGCGCCGAACGGATCGTCGTCCAGCCTCAGCCGTTTGCGCAGCGGCTGCCCGACGACGGTGCCGGCCATCGCCGGCGGGATCGGTGCCTTGTTGGCGGTCGATGACGGCGGCACCACCGTCAAGGGTGTCGGCTGCAATATCGGCGAGCTGCTGCCGGGACCCGCCGGCTTTTTCGGTTTCGGCGCGCCAGGATAGAGCTTTGGCTTCTTGCGCTTGCGGTTGAGCGAGTCGTAGCCCATGTCGGTCACGCCCGCGCCGTTGGCGGCGGGGATACCGTAAGTCGGCGTCTTGCCGATCCGCGACGGCGCCATCGCGTCGGCGGGATTTGTGGGGGCGCCGGCGGGATCGGCGTCATTGACCTTCCGCAGCGGCGAATCCTGCGGCGACACGAAGCCGTCGCGGACCGGGCGCATCAGGTCGCTGGTCAGGGTCTGGGCGGCGGCGCCCTGGCCGAGGCCGATCAGCGCCACGCACGCCGACAGCGCGCGCAGAAGACCTGCGCGCTTGCGACGGCCCGTGGCTGGCCCTGACATCACGATTGAAAAACTCCAGTACAATCATAGTCTTGACGACCCAGCCCCAACCCACCGGGATACCGTGTCGTTAATGGAGTTAAAACAATTATGGTTAATGAGGCGTTGAGAACCGGCCGGCTCGTCGCATCGGCGGCGGCGGCGTGCTAAAGGAGGCCGCTGTGCGGGATCGAGGTCCCACCACCACTTTCCGCGACTCTTTTCCGTCCTTGGGATCACATATGGCCAACTCGAAACCGCGGACGGCGAAATCTTCCATGACCGATCAGGCCAGCGCCGCCGTGCAATCGGCGCTGCGCACCCTCGATGCCGAAGCCAGCGGCGTCACCGCGCTGGCCGCGGCGCTCAAATCCGACCTCGGCACGGCGTTTTCCCGCGCCGCCGATCTCATTCGGGGGGCCAAGGGACGGCTGATCATCACGGGCCTCGGCAAATCGGGCCATATCGGCCGCAAGGTCGCCGCCACCTTCGCCTCCACCGGCACCCCGGCCTTCTTCGTGCATGCCGCCGAAGCCAGCCATGGCGATCTCGGCATGATCACCGCCGACGATGTCATCCTGGCGCTGTCCTGGTCCGGCGAGCAGCCGGAGATGAAGAACCTGATCACCTATGCCAAGCGGTTTCGCATCCCGCTGGTCGCGATGACCGCGGACGGTTCCTCGACGCTGGCGCAGGCCGCCGACGTGTCGCTCGCTCTGCCGAAAGCGCGCGAGGCCTGCCCGCATAATCTGGCGCCGACCACCTCCTCGCTGATGCTGCTCGCGCTTGGCGATGCGCTGGCGATCGCGCTGCTGGAAGGCCGCGGCTTCACCTCGGTCGATTTCAGCGTGCTGCATCCCGGCGGCAAGCTCGGTGCCATGCTGAAATACACCCGCGACCTGATGC
>JAQGJF010001024.1 GCA_028290765.1 Tardiphaga sp. | reverse complement strand
ACATGGAAGGCGTCATCGGCTCCGGTTTTGCCGACACCATCACCGGCTCGGCGCTGGCCGACGTCATCTTCGGCGGCGACGGCGACGACACCATCGACGGAGCCGGCGGCGCCGACATCATATCGGGCGGCGCGGGCGACGATACCATCACCGGCGGCGCCGGCGCGGATGTCATCGACACCGGTGCCGGCCATGACACCGTCGTCGTGCACGCCGTCGTCGGCAGCTCCAGCGATTCCGCGCGGGTCCATGGCACCGGCCAGGGCGACGATACCGGCCAGGATACCATCACCGGCTTCGACCTCGGCAACGATACGCTGATGATCGTCGCGACCGGCGTCAACAGCTTCGTCCATGGCCACGACACGGCGGTCGGCACGGCAGCCGGCCTCGATGACGGCACCGCGGGCAGCTTCCTGACCAATGTCGGCCTGATCGGGCTCGACCAGTCGAGGACCGGCTTTGGCGACACCGGCGGCACGGATTGGAACGATCCCGGAGATATCGCCATCAATTTTGCCGACCCGACCGGCGGCACGTTCAACGAAGCGAGCTTCGAGGCGCGCCTGCAGTACGATCTGACCGGCACCGACCTCAACGACGTCATCACGACGGGTGCGCTGAACGATACCATCACCGGCGGGCTTGGCGCCGACAGGATCAACAGCGGCGCCGGCAGCGACACCATCGTCGTCCGTGCCGAGGTCGGCAGCTTCAGCGATTCCGGGCGCGTGACCGTAGCCGGCCCCGGCAATGACACGGGTCAGGATGTCATCACCGGCTTCGATCTGGCCACCGATACAATGAAGATCGTGGCGACCGACGTGTCTAGCTTCGTGCACGGAGTGGATACGACCATCGGCGGTACCGAGACCAGGACCCACGGCGACCCAGGGGGGATTTTCGACCCCAACAACGACGGCACCGGGAAGAGCTTCCTGAGCACGGTCGGCCTGGTCGACCTCAACAAGATGCCCGCCGACGATTTCGAAACGACCGGCGTCGGCGATTGGGACGGTCTCGGTGATATCGCCGTCACCTTTGCCAGCCCGACCGGCGGCACCTGGAGCGAAAGCAGTTTCGAGGCCCGCCTGCAGTACGATCTGACCGGCACCAGCGACAACGACGTCATCACCACGGGCGCGCTGAACGACATCCTGACCGGCGGGCAGGGCAACGACACCCTGACCGGCGGCGCCGGCGCCGATACGTTCAGATATGCGGAGGCCGGCGCCGGCAATGCCGACACCCTCATCGACTACAGCTTTGCGCAGGGCGACGAACTCGACCTGTCGGGGCTGCTCGATGCGGCGTTCGGAAGCGGCAGCGTGGCGGCCGACTTCGTCCGGCTGGTCAACACCGGCAACGACGTCAAGGTTCAGGTCGACACCGACGGCACCGGTTCGGCCGCGACCTGGGCCGATGTCGCAACCCTGCAGGGCTACCACACCGCCGGCAACCAGGTGCTGGTCGCGTTCGAGCAGCAGACCCATCAACTCACGGTCGCCACATGACGAGACCTCCGGCGAACATCATCATTCGCCGGGCGTGGTAGGGTGGGTTAGGCGCCCAGATTTGCTGCATCTCAACAAACGAAACACAAGCCGTAACCCACCATCCACGACGGCATCGCTTGTGGTGCGGTGGGTTACGGCTTCGGCCGAGGTCGTTGAAAATAAAGCCTCGATTACATTGACTGAATTATGAGTCAGACTCTCAGGATGAGGTCCGAGAATTTGAACCGATTGGGTTTCATGGAATCGCTCGGCTAGGATGCGTTGGGATCGGCAGGAGCGAAGGCATGAGCGAGCGGGACCAGGAGTTGTCATCCGTGTTGGGCGACGAGGAAAGGCCGGCGTCAGCCGCTGTTCAGGGGGGCACGGAGATCGCGCCGGCAGGGCAAGAGACCAGGGCTGCCGGGCCGCCGTCGACGCCGGCCGAAGAGCGCGTCACCTATTCGATGTCGCCGGGCCTGCCCGGCTTCCTCGGCGCGCAGCGGATCGCGCTCGCGGTTTCGTCCTATCAGTCCGGCAAGTTCTATTTGCTGGGGCAGAACGTCGATGGCGGGCTCCTCGTCGACGAGCGCTTCTTCCGCAAGGCGATGGGGATTTGCGTTCCCGACCCGGACACCATCCTGCTGGCGACGCTGTTCCAGATCGTACGGTTCAGGAACGTGCTGAACGAAGGCGAGCAGATCAACAATGTGTTCGATGCCTGCTATGTGCCGCGCGAAACCTACGTCACCGGCGAACTCGACGCGCACGACGTCGGTGTTCTCAAGGACGGGCGCGTGGTGTTCGTCAACACGCTTTACAACTGCCTCGCCACGCCGTCGGCGCGCCACAGTTTTGCGCCGCTGTGGAAGCCGCCGTTCATTTCGGCGATCGTCAAGGAGGACCGCTGCCATCTCAACGGCCTCGCCATGGCGGACGGCGTGCCGCGCTACGTCACCGCCGTGAGCCGATCGGATACCATCGACGGCTGGCGCGACCGGCGCGGCAGCGGCGGTGTCGTCGTCGACGTGCAGACCGGCGAGATCGTCATCGGCGGCCTGTCGATGCCGCATTCGCCGCGGATCTATCGCGACCGCCTCTGGCTGCTGAACTCGGGCACCGGCGAGCTCGGCTGGATCGAGCCGGGCGCCGGCGGCGGCGCCGCCAAATTCCACGCGCTCGCCTTTTGCCCCGGCTTTGTGCGCGGGCTCGCCTTCCACGGCGACCACGCGTTCGTCGGGCTGTCGAAGCCGCGCTATCAGCGCATCGAGGGACTGCCCCACGATCAGAAGCTTGCGGACACCGATTCGGAGCCGTGGTGCGGCGTGCAGGTGATCGATCTCGACAGCGGGGCCTGCGTGCATTGGTTCCGCCTCGACGGCGCGGTGGCCGAGCTCTACGACCTCGCCATCGTACCCGGCGCGATGCGGCCGATGTCGCTCGGCTTCGGCAGCAACGAAATTCTCGGGCTGATCACGCACGATCCGCTCGCCGATGGCGCACTGCCGATCGCCTGATGTCTGCCGGGCGCCGTGCTGGCGCCGTCAGCTAAACCGGGCACAGCGCCAAAAGCAGACATCACCACGCATATTTGACGCTGCCCTTGGCGGCATAGCCGGCGGTGGCCCGGGAAAACTCGCCCTCGAAATGGCCTGCGACCGACCAACCATTGTGCCATTTCATTTCGGCGCCGAGCGACGCCAGCGCGGCGTTGGCCGAAGGCTGCGCGCCATTCGTCGTGAAGGTGGCGCCGGGGAGCGTCTGGAAGGTCGCGATGGCGGAGCGGTCGGTGTTCCAGTCATGCGCCCAGGCGGCCCTGGCCTTGAGGGTGACGACGCCGCCCTGCACCAGCATCGCCTTGTCGAATTTCGCACCGAGCTCGCTACGCGTCGCGGTGACGGTCTTCGCGGCATAATTCAGCGCGAAAATGCTGCTGCCGGAGGTCGCGGTCTCGCCGTAGGACGGCAGATAGAAGGTGGTGGCCTGCAACGCCGCATACGGCGTGATGCCGACCATCGGCGTGGCATAACGCCAGCCGCCTTCGAGACGCGCGGCGAGCGCCTGCGCCTGGAACGAGGCGTGAAGTCTATCGATGCCCGCGATCGTCACGGTGCGATCTGTGGTCGTGTCCTGCCAGGAATAGCCGACCAGACCGGCAAGATAAGCGGCGCCGAACTTGTGTTTGGCATAGGCCGCCGCGTTGAAGACGTCGGCGCGTCCGCCGCCAAAACCGTTGGCGATATCGAAGCTCGAGCCGGCGCCGCCGAGCGCAAAACCCGCCTGGGTGTCCGGTGTAAAATGATAGAGGGCGCCGGCGACGGTGCCGAAAACCCGGCTGGTCGTGGTGTTGGTGCCCGCGGTGGTATCGCCGTTGACACGGCCGTTGCCGCCATAGGCCGTGGCCCACACGGCCCAGCGCTGCTCGAACGAGGGCGCACGCTGGTCGCGCGGCGTCACCGCGGCGTAAGCGTCTTTCACTTCGCGCGAGACCTGCCGCTTCGGCGCGTAGGCATTCGCGTTATCGTCTTCTTGTGCAAAGCCCGTCGCTCCGCCCTGGCCGGGATCGTCACCGAAGGCGCCGTCGAACACGCCGTTGATGAACTGCCCGGTGGCGGCAAAGCCGGCCTGCGCGGTCGAGGCGCCGGGCTGGCCGGAGGCCTGGCCGAGCGCATTGCCCAGTTGCGTGCCGCTCATGTTGAGCAGCGCGTCGAAGCCGGCCGGCGGTGTCGCGCCGCGCTCGACCGCGGCGTTGATGGCGCCCGCCACGCTCGACTGGTTGCCGCTTGCGCCTTGCGGCAGCACGATCGTGCCGGGATCGAGCACGAGAAAGACGCTGTTGGCGTCGTAGGTCAAATGCGGATTGCGCGCGCCGGGCGCGAAGCTGCCGGTGACGTTGAACCCGGCGAACTGCGTGCCGCCAAGTCCACCGGTGGCATTGAGGATGGTGTAGGTCTGGGCCCTGAAGCTGCCGGGCAAGGCGATCGCCTGCACGGTGGCGCCCGTCAGCGTCGCGGTGCCGGTGACGTTGGTGCGGTCGGCCGCGCTCGGCGAGACCTCGACGGCATATGTCGTGCCGCTGTTGAAGGTCAGGTTGCCGCTGACGGTGAGCGTGCCGATGGCGTTGCCCGGCGCGAGCGCGCCTCCGCTCATGATCGTCGTATTGCCGACCGTGCCGGTGCCACCCAGCGTGGCGCCGCTGTTCACCGTGACGCCGCTCGACGCGGCAATGCTGCCGTTCACCGCCAGCGTGCCGCCGTTCACTTCGGTCGCGCCGGTATAAGTGTTGGCGCCCGACAGCGTCAGCGTGCCGGTGCCGATCTTGATCAGCGAGTTCCCGGTGATGATCCCGGTGCCGGTGAGCACGCCGGTAACGTTGGTCGACAGATTGTTGCCGCCAACCGTCAGTTCTGCGTCGTTGAGGTCGAAGCGGCCATCACCGGCGATCGAGCCGGCGGTGAGCCTGCCGTCGCTGGCCGGGCCGGGGGTGAAAAAGTTGATAACGGCGCCGGGCGCGGTGTTGATCAACTGCGCGTTGCCGGCCGTCGAGTCGCCGTCGAACAGCACGTTGCCGCTGTTCATGATGATGGCATTGCCGGCCGTTGTGTTGCCGTAGAACGTCAACTGGTTGTTGTTGGTGATGGTCGCATTGCCCGCCGTGCTATCGAGGATGAACGTTAACTGGCTGTTGTTGGTAATGGCGGCACTGCCCGCCGTGCTGTTGTCGGTGAACTGGGACGAGCCGTTATTGGTGATGGTGGCGTTCTCGGCGGAACTGCTGTCGTAGAAAGTCACCCCGCCGCCGTTGCTGATGATTCTG
>JAQGJF010001012.1 GCA_028290765.1 Tardiphaga sp. | reverse complement strand
CGTGCTGACCCAGGCCGGCGCCATCATCACCGTCAACAATGAAGGCATCCGGGTCACCCGCAACGGCGCCGGCATCAATCCGGTCAAGGTCTCGACCGCGCCGTTCCCGGGCTTTCCCACCGATTTGCAGGCGCAATTGATGGCGCTGATGGCCTGCGCCAAAGGCTCGTCGCACATCACCGAGACGATTTTCGAGAACCGATTCATGCATGTGCAGGAACTGGCGCGGTTCGGCGCGCGGATCCATCTCGACGGCGAGACCGCCACCATCGACGGCATTTCGAAACTGCGCGGCGCGCCGGTGATGGCGACGGATCTGCGGGCCTCGGTGTCGCTGGTGATCGCGGGCCTCGCGGCGGAAGGCGAGACCATGGTCAATCGGATCTATCATCTCGATCGCGGCTTCGAGCGACTCGAGGAAAAGCTGTCCGCCTGCGGCGCCACCATCGAGCGTATCAGCGGGTAATTTCAAGAGCATGATCCGGAAAAGTGGAAGCCGGTTTTCCGAAAAGATCATGCTCAAGCAAAAACTAGAGGCTGCCGTGACGGATCAACGCAGGCTGATTGCCCTCGATGCTGATGATCTGGCGATGATCTCGGCGCATGTGCAGGATGCCGCGGTGCGGGTCGGCGACATCATCTGGCGGCAAGCCGAGAAGCGCTTGGTGGTCGGCATGAGCCGGCTGGACTGGGACCAGGCCGTCTCCGGCGAGGTGACGCCGCGCCGCCTGGTCGCTGCGCTGCGCTTCGACCGGGTCCTGTCCTGCAAGTCGCGCAATATCGACCTGGAAGCCCCGGAAACCGCGCTGGAGCTGCTCGGGATCGAGTTTCATTCCACCGAGCCTCCCGGCGGCAGCGCCGTCCTGATGTTCGCCTCCGGCGGCGCACTGCGGCTCGACGTCGAATGCCTCGAATGCGAACTCGCCGACCTCGGTCCCGAAGATCTCGGTACCAGCGACCTCGGCGGGGGCATCGAGCGGTCCGATTTGGAGGTTTGAGCGGCTCCTGGACAACCTTGAGGTTACGACCTTTCCCCACCAGGGTTGACGCCGATGGGGCGTCGGGCCATTGAGCAGGTAGGTCCCCCGCCGGAAAATCTTCAAAAATGCCGATCCGCCTCGACACCGACAGCGCCGATTTCACTTCCCGCTTCAACGCGTTTCTCGCCATGAAGCGCGAGGTCTCGGCCGATATCGAGACCGCGACGCGGGCCATCGTCGACGACGTCGCGGTGCGTGGCGACGCGGCGCTGATCGAGGCGACGCGAAAATTCGATCGGCTGGAGCTCGATGCCTCCGGCCTGCGCGTCACGCCCGCCGAGATCGATGCGGCGGTCGCCGCCTGCGATGCCACGACGCTCGACGCGCTGAAATTCGCCCGCGACCGGATCGAGCTGTTTCATCGGCGCCAACTGCCGAAGGACGATCGCTTCACCGATGCGCTCGGCGTCGAACTCGGCTGGCGCTGGAGCGCCATCGAGGCGGTCGGACTCTACGTTCCCGGCGGCACCGCGGCCTATCCTTCGTCGGTGCTGATGAACGCGGTGCCGGCCAAGGTCGCCGGCGTCGGGCGGGTGGTGATGGTGGTGCCGTCGCCCGATGGCAAGCTCAACCCGCTGGTGTTGGCCGCGGCGCATCTCGGCGGTGTCTCTGAAATCTACCGCGTCGGCGGGGCGCAGGCGGTGGCGGCGCTGGCCTATGGCACCGCGACGATCGCGCCGGTGGCCAAGATCGTCGGTCCCGGCAACGCCTATGTCGCCGCCGCCAAGCGCCAGGTGTTCGGCAAGGTCGGCATCGACATGATCGCCGGCCCCTCCGAAGTGCTGGTGATCGCCGATGACACCGGCAATGCGCCCTGGATCGCCGCCGATTTGCTGGCGCAGGCCGAGCACGACGTCAACGCGCAGTCGATCCTGATCACCGACAGCGAGCGGCTCGCCGGCGATGTGGAACGTGCGGTGGAGTCGCAACTGGCCACCTTGCCGCGCGCCGATATCGCGCGGGCGTCCTGGAACGAGTTCGGCGCCATCATTCTGGTGAAGGATCTCGACCAGTCGGTCGCGCTGGCCAATGCCATCGCCGCCGAGCATCTGGAAATCATGACCGCCGATCCGGAGGCGCTGTCGGCGCGCATCCGCAATGCCGGCGCGATCTTTTTGGGGGCCCATACGCCGGAGGCGATCGGCGATTATGTCGGCGGCTCCAACCACGTGCTGCCGACCGCGCGGTCGGCGCGGTTCTCGTCCGGTCTCGGCGTGCTCGACTTCATGAAGCGAACCTCGATCCTCAAATGCGGGCCGGAGCAGTTGCGGGCGCTCGGACCGGCGGCGATGATTTTGGGCAAGGCCGAAGGCCTCGATGCGCACGCGCGTTCGGTCGGACTGCGCCTCAATTTGCCATGAGCAAAGCCCCGCCAGAGGACGATTCCGACCATCGCATCGTCGCGGTGACGCTCGACGAGGAATCGATCGGGCGCTCCGGGCCGGATATCGAGCATGAGCGCGCGATTGCGATCTACGATCTGGTGGAAAAGAACCTGTTCGCGCCGGACGGCGCCGGCGCGGGTCCGTTCGCGCTGCATCTCGCCATTACCGGCAACCGGCTGGTGTTCGATATCCGCCGCGAGGACGGCACGCCGGTGGTGGCGCATCTGCTGTCGCTGACGCCGGTCCGGCGGATCGTGAAGGATTACTTCATGATCTGCGACAGCTACTACCAGGCGATCCGCACCGC
>JAQGJF010000982.1 GCA_028290765.1 Tardiphaga sp. | reverse complement strand
CCGGCTCCCGGATGAGCCCGTCGACGCGACAGGCGTTGCCCGGATCCATTCGTAACATCCCGGCGGCGCGATCGAATACCGGGCGCACCGGCTGCCGTGAAACGGCGATGTGCAGCTCCAGTTTTCCCGCAGCCTGAAGCGCCTCCAATTCGGCGCGATACGGAATCGACTCGGCATCGCGAACCGACAGGATCAGTATGTTGCGGCCCGACGCGCTTCGCGAGCGCGCCTGCAGGAAACCGCGAAACGGCGCAATACCGGTGCCGGCCGCGAACATCACGATCGGTGTCGTCGGATCCTTTGGCAACGAGAAGCGCGGCGGATGCATGACACGGATGGCCACACGGCGACCGGTGTCGCTTTGGCCGCGGCACAGAAAGTTCGACGCCGTCCCGAATCGCTGTGCCCCGGTCGTTCCCGACGCGTCGCTTTGATAGCCAAGCAGTCCGACAGTCAATTCAATTTCGTCGGCAGGGGTGTCCGTGGCAGCCGGAGCCGAGGAGATCGAATACAGCCGCGGCATCATCGGCGGCACGATACGGGTGATGTGATGCGGCTCGCCCGGCAGCGCGGTCAGCAGGCGTTCGGGCTCGAAACCGGCGGTCTTGAGCTTCTCCAGCAGGTCCCACATCTCCCACTGGTCTTCCACGCGCTCGTCCATCAGCCGGCGCAAATGCTCGCTGTGGGTCAGCGCATAGAGCCGCTTGGCAACCTCGCGCGTGACCGGCCGCACCTGACCAAACGTCAGCAGTTCCGACAGCCGCATCGTCTGAGCGCCGTCATATCCTTCGCGCATCGTTGCGGCGCGGCGCCAGCCCTGCGTGAGCGTGACGACCTCGTTGCCGTCGGCATTGAGCGCCGCCAACGTCCGCTGCACGAGGTCGGGCGGATTCTCCGGCAGCACGGCCAGCCGATCGCCCGGCTCATAACGCATGCCCAGGCCCCTCACATCGAGCACGATGCGGCGGACCGACTCCGACGAGAACCCGACATCCTCCACGCCCTTGATACGGGCGAAGGAGGTGTGGGCGGGATACTGTTCCTCGCGCTCGACGCGGGAGTCTTCAAAGGAGGTGTCGACGACATCCCAGGCGCGGTCCTTGAACATCCCCGAGAAGCCCGTAACCGTCGAACTCCGACCCGTCTTGAAAGCGGCATCCATGAAGGTGAATGCCTTGAGGCGATGCCTTCCCAGCAAGCCATGGCGCCCCTGATAGGCGTCGCGGGTCTCGCGGAACATCCCCTGCAACTCGTTGTCGCGGCTCTCCTTGACGAAATCCGCGACCGAGATTTGGCGTACGGCGACCATGAGCTGCTTCCAGTGCAGCGGAAAAGCGCCGCGAAGCGCCAGCGCCTCGCCGCCCAGCTGGGTCTTGTAGTCGCGGCGTTCCAGGAATTCGTCCATCAAATGGAAGAAGGGTGTCTCGACACCGGTCGCGTTATGCACGCCGGGCCTCGTCGGCAACGGCAAGGTGGCGAACATCTTGGTCCATACCACCGGATCGACGTAGAAGTCGCCGCAGTGCCGGTTGGGGTTGGCCTTGAGCAGCGAGTCGAACGTCAGGCGATTGAGCACGTCGCTCATGAGCGCCAGTTCGGTCTTCAGGGCGAGTTGGTCCCGGTTGACCGCAGCCTCCTGGGCGCGCACCACGGCGCCGACCAGCGGCGTGCTTTGTGCGAGCATTTCCAGCACCACCAGCATGAAGACCTCGACCCCCGGATTATTCCAGACCGAGGTCAACAGCTTCAGATTCTCGACCCGCATCGGCGACGGCGCGCCGGGATCGATGTAACGCCAGTTGTGGAACATGTAGTCGGTGGTCGACATGGTCCAGCGCGGCTTGTCCAGCCGCCAGGCAACGGTCTCCCAGGGGACCATAAGCGCGTCGGGGATCCTTGCCGGCGCCGGCACTTCGATACTGTAATAGGCCTGAGCGAGCAGCCCGAGCACCGACGACGCGCGCATCAGATACCGGTCGGAAAGTGCCTCGGGCGACGCGTCCAGAAGCGGCAGCTTGTCGAGGGTTCGCCGCACGATCATCCCGTCGCACATTGCCGGAAGAGACGCCGCCGCGTCCGTCCAGGCGCTGAATGGCGCCGGCAGATCCACGATGGGCGGCGTCGCGCTCACGAAGCCGTGGGATTCCGACAGCGCACCCAGATTGACATGGCCCAGCGCCGCATTGGTCGCCTCCGCCTGTCGCAACACCAGTCGAGCCGGGACATTCATGCGCCAGGCGCTCCACCCTCGAGCGAAACGCTGTGCAGCCGTCCGACAACCGTCTCGAGGATCGTGGCCCGCGTCACCAGACCCAAAAGACGCCGATCGCGTACTACCGGCAGCGAATGGATGTTGGTCTGCACCAGCGTCACGGCGACCTTGGCGACATGATCGTCGGGATCCAGCATGATCGGCTCGGTGATCATCAGCGGCGCCATCGGTTGCTGCGACAGCTCGCGTCCCATTTTCAGGACCAGGGCGAAGGCCTGCTCGAGCGAGCCGCCCTCGGCCAGGATGTCGTCGATCTTGGGCAGGCAGGCGCGAAGGATGTCGCCCGCCGAGATGACGCCCGCCAATTCGCCCTTTTCGTTGACGACCATCAGATCGCTGGCGCCCGACAGCGCGACGATTTCAGCCGCCTGTTGCAGATTGGCATCCACGCGGATGCGGGGAATCCGATTGGTCATAAGCTCGCGAACCTTCATGCCGCTTTCCCCGCGTAATCGTCGTGCCAGAAGGTTCCGCTCAACCGCCGGCCTACACGAAACTAATAGATAAATAGCGTCTGCGGCCGTCGAAGCTCGACCACAGACGGTCGTTAATACCCTCAAGGTCATCCTCTTCGACAGGAACCGTAAAGCAGGTAACTGCCGCACGTCATTTTCTTGTCACAAGCCAGGTTCTTGAGCTGAGCGATGCTTTTGGCCCTGCGCTTGGCGCCATCCGGCATCAGCGCTTCGCCAGCCTCTTGATGCGGGCGTCCTCCCGCTCCACGCCCGTGCCGACGTAGGCGTGGTTCACCATGACGCCCTCAAGCGCCAGGGCCAGCCGGGCGACGCCGTCATTCCACGCATCGGTCTGCTTGAGCGCGTGAAGCTGCGGCACGTCGCCTTCGATCAGCACAAAGCCGGCCA
>JAQGJF010000969.1 GCA_028290765.1 Tardiphaga sp. | reverse complement strand
GCGAAGGCCGAGATGGAAGTTGCCGACATTCGGCTGCGGATTCTTCTCGTTGAAGATGTGGATGCTTTTGACGTGGTCGGCCTCGGTCATCGGACTGGTGACGCTGACGGTGATCGGCACGGTATTGCCGTTTTCCACCAGCGGCGGCACGTCCAGCTTGACCTTGCCGGTGCGGACGACATTGCCGCCGACCACGTCGCGAATCGCGGCGGCGAGCATCTCCGGCGTCGCATGCGCCGGATCGGCGCCCAGCACCGGCATCACCGTGACGATGGCGGTGCCGCCGGTGAGGGCCAGGAATTGCCGGCGGGTCTGATCTGTCTCGTTCATCGTCATCCTTATGGTCTCATTCGCGCAACGTCGCCAGATAAGCCACGACATCTTCGATCTGTTCCGCCGACAGGATCGGCTTGCCGCGCCAGGCGTTGCCCACCTGGACGAGCCCATCGACACGATAATAGGACGGCATGATCGTCGCCGGATTGAAGCTTTTGGCATCGACCAGCCGGAGCCGGAGCTGGCCTTCCGACCAGCGGCTGCCGGAACCGGTGAGGTCAGGCGCCAGATCGCCCTGGAATTTGACGTCCGGGAACGGGCCGGAATGGCAGAGAATACAAGTACTGGGCCGGCTGATGACGACGGCGCGTCCGCGCGTGGGATCACCGGGGTTTCCGGTCAAGGACACCGGAATGGCATCGCCGACCACGGCATAGCTCTGCAATTGCTGTGCGCCGGCCTGATGCGGCAATAGTGCGATGGTGGCCGCACCCAACACACCCAGTGCCAGAACCACGCCGCTAGCCAAAGGTTTCACCCGTAATGGCCTCGAACCAGGTCTTCGCAAGCACCGCCTCCTGGGCGCGCAGCTCGCGCGGCGCATCCAGCGGGCTGGCGCCGCCCGCGCCTTCCACCTCGGTGAAGATGCCGCTCTTCGGTGTGTAGACGCCGGTGATCGCGAAAGCGTAATCCGGCGCCACCAGATTATAGCAGGCGTTGGCCAGCTTCGGCGCGGCGGGCGAGCCCCCCGCGAGCAGCGTCACGATGGCGCCGGCGCAGGCCTTGGCTTGCGTATTGGCGGCGAACGCCGCTTTCGGCACTGCCCCGCCGATGCAGGCATCGCCGATGACATGAATATTCGGCGCCGACCAGGATTCGAACGTCTCCGGATCGATGGCGCACCAGCCGGTGTTGTCGGCGGCGCCCGCGATCGCGGCGATGCGGCCGGCTTTTTGCGGCGGAATCACATTGGCGACCTGCGCGGTGTGCTTGCTGAAATCGGTGATCAGCGTGTTGGTGGACGGATCGACCGACGTGACGTTGCCGCCCTGCGACAGCGCCACCCATTCGATGATGCCCGGATACAATTCCTTCCAGGCGTTCTGGAACAGCCGCTGCTGGGGAAACGCATCCTTGGCATCAAGAACGATCAGTTTCGATCGCGGCTTCTTGGCTTTCAGGTACCAGGCGATCAGGCCGGCGCGTTCGTAAGGCGACGGCGGGCAGCGATAGGGCGTGGCCGGCACCGAGATCACCACCAGGCCGCCGTCGTCCATCGCCTCCAGTTGCTGGCGCAGCAGCGCGATCTGCCCGCCGCCCTTCCAGGCATGCGGCATCTTTTGCGCGGCGGTCTCATCGTAGCCAGGCAGCGCGTCGAAGCGCAGGTCGATGCCGGGCGCCAGCACCAGCCGGTCATAGGGGAGCTGCGTGCCGTCGGCTAGCGTGACCGTGCGCGCTTGCGAATCGACGTTCACCGCGGCCTGCGCCACCATTGTGACACCATCGGATCTGACCTTGTCGTAAGTGAATTGCTGCGCTTCGATCGGGCGCAATCCGGCGATCACCTGATTGCTGAACGGGCAAGCGGTGTAGGTCTTGTCAGGTTCGACCAGCGTCACCTGCAGCTTCGGATCGAGCCGCCGCAGCGCGCGGGCGCAACCGGCGCCCCCGAAGCCGCCGCCGATCACGACCACCCGCGCCGACGCTTGCGCCAATGCCGGCAGCGCCAGGGACGCGGCGGCGAGCGTTGTGGCGCCGACGAATGCGCGCCGGCTCAGCGAATGTTGTGGTGCCATGAATCCGATCTGGAAGCGGCGGCTCGAAAGCCGCCGCTTTGTTTATCAGGCAAAGCTGATGTTCTGGTCACGCAGCGGCACCGAACGGATCCGTTTGCCGGTGGCCGCGAAGTAGGCATTGAGCACCGCGGGCGCCGCGACGCAGATGGTCGGCTCGCCGACGCCGCCCCAGAAGCCGCCGCTCGGCATGATGATCGATTCGACCTTGGGCATTTCGTTGATCCGCATCGAATTATAGGTGTCGAAATTCTCTTGTTCGACGCGGCCATCCTTGATGGTGATGCCGCCATAGAACAGTCCCGACAGGCCATAGACGAAGGAACCGGCGATCTGCCGCTCGATCTGCGCCGGATTGACGGCGTGGCCGGGATCGGTGGCCGCGATGATCCGGTGCACCTTGATCTTGTTGCCGTCGCTGACCGAGATTTCGGCGGCGCCTGCGACGTAACTGCCATAGCCCATGTGCTGGGCGATGCCGCGGAACACGCCCTTCGGCGCCGGCGTGGTCCAGCCGATCTTCTCGGCCACCGCGTTGAGCACGGCCAGGTTCTTCGGATGCTTCGCCATCAGCTTGCGGCGGAATTCGACCGGATCCTGCTTCACGGCCAGCGCCAGTTCATCCATGAAGCATTCGAGATAGATCGCGTTGTGATTGACGTTGACGCCGCGCCAGAAGCCGGGCGGAACGTGGGGATTGCGCATCGAATGCTCGATCAGGAGATTGGGCACCGAATAGCCGATCGCGGCATCGCCACTGGGCGAGAGGCCCTGGAACGCCGCCGGGTCCATACCGTTGACCAGTGCATCCGGACGCAGGCTGAACAGGATCGACTGTCCCGACAGCCGGATTTGCAACGCGGTCAGGTTGTTGTCGGCGTCGAAGCCGCCGGTCAATTTGCACTGCGTGATCGGATGATACATGCCGTGCTGCATGTCCTCTTCGCGCGACCACAGCAGCTTGATCGGGGTGCCCGGCATCTGCTTGGCAATCCACACCGCCTGCCGGACATAGTCGGTCTGGCCGCGACGACCGAAGCCGCCGCCGAGCATCTGCTTGTGCACATCGCATTTGTCGGCGGGAAGGCCGGAGGCCTCCAGCACCGCGGCGAAGGCGGCCTCGCCGTTCTGGGTTCCGCACCAGACCTCGCATTTGTCCGACGTGTAGAGCGCGGTGGCGTTCAGCGGCTCCATAGTGGCGTGGTTCTGGTAGGGATAGTGGTAGACCGCCTCGACCTTCTTGACGGCGCTGGCCATGGCGGCCTTGGCGTCGCCGTTCTGGTTGCCGATGAAGGCCGGTTGCGCGGAATCGAGACCTTCGCCGAGCCACTTCGCGATCGAGGCGCTGGTAACCTTGGCGTTGTCGCCTTCGTCCCAGACGATCGGCAGAGCGTCGAGCGCGGTCTTGGCGTGCCACCAGGTATCGGCAATGACGGCAACGGCGTTGTCGCCGACGCTGACGACCTTCTTCACGCCCTTCAGGCCGGCGATCTTGGCTTCGTCAAAACTCTTCAACTTGCCGCCGAACACCGGGCAGGCCTTGATGGCGGCATTGAGCATGCCGGGCAGCTTGATATCGACGCCGTACATCATCTTGCCGGTGGTCTTGTCGACGGTGTCGAGCCGCTTCACCCCCTTGCCGGCGATCTTCCAGTCCTTCGGATCCTTCAGCTTGACGTCGGTAGGAAGCTGGAGCTTGGCGGCGGCCTCCGCCACCTTGCCGTAGCTGACGGTGCGGCCGGACGATGTATGGGTGATGATGCTGTTGGCCGCGCTACATTCCGAGGCCGGCACCTTCCACTCGTTGGCAGCGGCCTGGATCAGCATCATGCGGGCGCTCGCACCACCCTTGCGGACATATTCATGCGAGGTGCGGATGCCCCGGCTGCCGCCGGTGCCGAATTCGCCCCATACCCGCTTGCGGGCCACGCTCTGGCCCGGCGTCGGATATTCGGTGGTGACCTTCGACCAGTCGCATTCGAGTTCTTCAGCGACGAGCTGGGCGAGGCCGGTCAGCGTGCCCTGGCCCATTTCGGAGCGCGCGATGCGAACCACAACGGTGTCGTCGGGGCGAATCACGACCCATGCGTTGACCTCAGGGGAGCCATCCGCGGCGCGCACGACGCTTGGCCCGCCGAACGGAATATCGAGACCGATGGCAAGGCCGGCGCCGACGGCGGCGGTTCCGATGACAAAAGAGCGACGGTTGAGAACGGGCATCTGGTTCATGTCGGCCCCCTTACGCGTTCGCGGCGGCATGAACCGCCTCGCGCACCTGCTGGAAGGTGCCGCAACGGCAGATATTGGTGATGGCTTCGTCGATATCGGCGTCGGTCGGCTTCGGCTTCTCCTTGAGCAGCGACGCCACCGCCATGATCATGACGCTCTGGCAATCGCCGCATTGCGGCACGTCATTGGCGATCCAGGACTGCTGCACCTTGTGCAGCATTCCGTTCGCCGCCAGTCCTTCAATGGTGGTGATCTGCTTGCCGACTGCCTCAGAAACCAGCAGGCCGCAGGAGCGGGTCGCGACGCCATCGACATGAACCGTGCAGGCGCCGCATTGTGCGATGCCGCAGCCATATTTGGTGCCGGTCAGGCCGACATTTTCCCGAATCGCCCATAATAGCGGCGTATCCGCTTCCACGTCGACGTCGATTGTTTTGCCATTGATGGTGAGGCTTGCCACAGTGCGTTCTCCCCTTGCAGATCCGCCCCATATGGGCGTTTGACGATCTCGTGATAATGTTGGCCCGGATTCTGGAATTGTTCAAATCAATATATTTTGCGTTTGCGAGATGCGACGACAAACGCGGCGCACAACATCCCGCGCTTCCGTTAACCCCGCCGACAACGTAACATTCCAGGCAGCGGCGCGGCACAGGCGCAATGCCCGCTTGCGGAAACGAACATGCGCCAATGGGGAAACGCCATGTTCGAGATCCTCGATCGACAGTCCCGCCTGACCGCCAACCAGATCAAAATCCTCTCGGCCGCCATCATCGGCGACGCGCTGGAATTCTTCGATTACTTCCTGATCGGCTTCGTGCTCGCCTTCCTGATCGGACCGTGGAAGCTCACCTTCGGGCAGTCGGCCGTGGTGCTGATGAGCTCCGGGATCGGCGCCATCATCGGCGCCTTTGCATGGGGCTGGCTCGCCGACCGGATCGGCCGCCGCAAGGTCTTCATCGGCACGGTGCTGAACTTCTCCATCGCCACCGGGCTTTTGTATTTCACGCCGGACAATGGCTGGGTCTATCTCGCGATCATGCGCTTTTTCGTCGGCGTCGGAGTCGGCGGGCTGTATTGCACCGACCTGCCGCTGGTGCAGGAATTCATGCCCTCCTCGAAGCGCGGCTGGGTCGGCGGACTCGTGACCTGCGTCATCCCGCTGGGCACCGGCTTGGGCGCCGTGCTCGGTGCCTTCGTCAGCGGCGACCAGTGGCGGCTGTTGTTCGCGGTCGGCGTGCTGCCCGCGCTGCTGGTGTTGCTGGTCCGGCTCTGGGTGCCGGAATCGCCGCGCTGGCTGTGCCGGCAGGGCCGTTATGAGGAGGCGCGAAAATCGCTGGCCTGGGCGCTGCAGATGCCGCCATCCGCACTGCCGCTGCCGACCGCCGCCGACGCCGGCCCGGTGATCCAATCGAACTGGCTCGATCTGTTCAAATATCCGCGCAGCATGATCGTCTCGTGGCTCGGCAATGCCGGTGCGCAGACCGGCGTCTATGGCATCACGCTGTGGGCGCCGTCGCTGTTCGTGCTGCTGCTGAAAGTCTCGCCGCAGGAAGCCGCCAAAATGATGATCCTGCTGACCGTTTGCGGCTTCATCGGGCGCCTCTCGTTCTCGTTCTTCTCCGAATGGATGGGCCGTCGCAATGCCGGCGGGCTATTGGGCTTCGGCGCCGGCTCCCTGATCATCCTGGCCGGCTATCATTACGACGCCATGATCATGGGCGTCTCGGCATTCTGGCTGATCCTGGCGGCGGCCTACTTCTTCGCCGATGGCGGTTTCGCCATCGTCGGGCCCTATGCGGCGGAGGTCTGGCCGTCGCATTTGCGGACCTCGGGCATGGGTTCGGCCTATGGCTTCGGCGGGATCGGCAAGATCATCGGACCGGTGGGCCTCGCTTTGATCGTGGGGTCCGGCAATTATCTCAAGCCCGACGTGCCGTTGCCGCAGATTCCGACGGCCTTTGTCTATCTCGGCTGCTGGTTCCTGATGGCCGGGGCGGTGTATTATTTCTTCGGGCTGGAGACGCGGGGCAAGTCGATCGAACAGATCGACCGCGAACTGGCCCTGTTGCCTGATCGGTCGACCATCGTGCTCGCAAGGGAATAGTCTTGGATACGCTGATGCTCAGTTCTGCCGACCTCGCGGGCGACCGGACCATAATCTCGCACGCCGAAGCGGTGCGCCCTGCGGTCGCGGCCGCTTCGGACGAGATCGAGGCAACGCGCCGGCTGCCGCCGGAACTGCTCGATACGCTGCATCAGGCGCGGCTGTTTCGCCTGCTGCTGCCGCGCTCGTCGAACGGGATCGAGACCGATCCCTTGAGCTTCTTCCACGTGATCGAGACCATCGCCCGCGCCGATGGCTCGACCGCCTGGTG